>NZ_DBKDTU010000173.1:0-20221 GCF_055505085.1 Candidatus Hepatincolaceae symbiont of Strigamia maritima | reverse complement strand
CGACCACCGAGATCTACACTCTTTCCCTACACGACGCTCTTCCGATCTGATTAAAGTAGAAACCTATGACGGACTGGTTGAGGGAATCGATACTGTAATTGTTGCAATCTCGGTAAAAGGTGAGAAAATTAAGTTTGGGATTGATAATTTGCAAGCTTTAAAACTAGATATTCAAGAGCAGGATTTAACTCCAAGAAATATCCAAAGTTATTTTACTGCTAGCTTGGCTAAGGAAATGAAATCTGCTTTGGAGATTAGTGATAATATGAAGGGAGAGATAGAAATAGCCTTTACTTTAGCTAAAACTCTTTAGCCAAGAAACTCTAATTATAAACCATATCCCAAATTTTTTAACCAAAATTATTACAGCTAGAATCTTTGAATATAATAATGTTTTTATAATAATGTTGTGTTTTGAGTACTTACTAACTCAATTAAAATTCTATAAAAGGCAGCTTATGGAATGCTTATATTATTTATAGTTTTTATATAGTAGTGCCTATGTTCAGTAGCAATAATTGTATTAATCTGTGCAACTTGTTTATCACCTTTTGCAACATTGTCACCTACTCCGATTGCCCAAATCATAATCCCACCGTACCCTAGTTTTTGTTGAACTACAACTTTATTAATTAAAGCTTGGTTGTGTTCAACAAAACGTTCTACTCCCCATTGTGAACCCACACTTAAGCTTAATACTACTTTTTCTTTACATAAATATTTTGAATGATTAACAGAGCAGTTTGCCAATCGTAACTTTTATTCGTATCATAAGACATCAGATTGTAAAAGTCTAAATTATTTTTATTTAAGTAATTAAAAAAATAGGATTAACTCCCTAGCATGGGCTGTGTCTGCCGGATAACTATACCCTTTAAGCTTATTACCACTCTACCTACAATTTTTCAGGATCTGCTGAAGTATGATATCCAGTAAGAGATATAAGTTTATTAGAAGTTATACTTTTAAATTCATATATAACTGTGGCAAGAGATTTAGCTTGGGCAGCACTAGGATTTATCTCTTAATTCAAAATCTAAATCTATATCATCTAATTCTGCATATTATATTTTTTGTAAGTTAAATTATTAGCTTTTTATATACGGGATATTTTTCTATAATAAATGATTGTAAGACTTTAGCAAAGTTTATAATTATTAAGTAATATCCACATGGTATGGTAAATGTCACCTCCAAAAGATAACATAATTTTAGGGGTAAAAGTATATTTATTATTTGTCCAATTTAGATAATCAGCCTCAACTTGATTGAGAGTATACAGGGTATTTTTGCTATTGTATTTTAATACAGTTATTAGAAACACTAATAGTAAAACTATCTGCTACTTGTGCAAAAGCTAAATTTAGATGCGTTACCTGAGGACTTAAATTAGCTAAATTAGTATTATTATTTCCCTAGGAAGTGAAATATACTACTACATATAGTTTATTCATACTATATTCTCCTTATAATAAATCATTAAATTATAATATAAACACGTTCTCTAAACGAAGTAGATAATGTGTTAGATATAGAATATTGATATAGCAGTAGGGCTTTATGATTAAAGCATTTTACTAGGATCTTGTAAAATATAACCCTGTCCCCATACCGTACCTATATAGTTCTTACCACTAAGATTTTTGATTTTCTTACGTAGTTTACAAACAAAAACATCAATAATTTTACCAGTAGGCTCATCCATGCCACTATATAATTGATCTAGTAAGAAATTCTTATGCACCAATTTATCAAGGCGGAGAGCTAAGATTTCCAAAATAGTATATTCTTTATTAGTGAGTGATAAAGTCTTTTTACCTAATAATACCTGTTTAGTATCTAAATTAATAGTTAGAGCATCTACCGTAATAACGGAATGAGCATACCCTTTAGATCTTCTAACTAAAGCATTAATTCTCGCCATTAATTCTTCTTGATTAAAGGGTTTGCTTAAATAATCATCAGCACCTTCAGTTAATCCTTTAATCTTATCTGTAGAATCGTTTAAGCCCGATAAAATTAATACCGGAGTTTGAATCTTATTATGACGTAATTTTTTAAGAACCTCAAAACCAGACATATCAGGTAAGCCGATATCAAGTAAAATTACGTCATAAGTATAGGATTCTAGGAATTCCAAGCCTTCCTCACCGTTTATACCATGGTCACTTGTGATAGAGAATTTTTTGAAGATAGTGTTAATATTCTTAACAGCAATAGAATCATCTTCTATAATTAAGACTTTCATGTAGCGGTTAGTCCTTAAATAAAATTACTTTAATAAAAGGTTAACAAAAAAATAGTTTTTTTACAAGTTAATTTAAAATAGTTTCTAAATAACATAAAAGCTAGTTTTTAGTTATAGTTGAACTAAAAAATTTAAAGAGGAAACTTAAGGGGTGTATTTTTTATTGCCGGATTATGATTTTTTGTTTACATAGTTTAAAAAAAGTACTAATTTGTATTGTACTAATAAATTAGTGATAAATTAGTAGTTCATAAATGTTTTGTTTAACAATATTTTTAATAAGGGGTGTTATTATGGGAAATATTATGGAAAAAGAAGATGACATCATTGCCAAAGAGGTGATATGCATAGAAAAAGACGGAGTCTTATTTGCTGGGACTCATCTTTTGGTAGATCTATGGGGTGCTAAGAATTTAAATTCTCCGCAGGAGATAGAAGCCGTACTTAAGGATGCGGCAATTGTTGCTGGGGCAACAATATTACATTCGCATATGCACCATTTTAATCCTCAGGGCGTATCAGGTGTAGTAGTTTTGGCAGAATCACATATTAGTATTCATACATGGCCCGAAAGAGAATATGTTGCAATTGATATATTTATGTGTGGTATCTGTAATCCTTACGCTACAATCCCCACTCTTAAAGCTTATTTCACTCCTATAAATGTGCAAATTCAAGAAAGCAAAAGGGGTATTAAAGCATGAAAAAAGATTGGTTTTCTGAGGAGTTATATCAGGAATTTGAAAATACCATAGGATATCAACAAACTCTGTTAAAGAGTAGAACTATTATTAAAAAACAAACTCAGTATCAATCTTTAGAAATCTTTGAAAATCCTAGATTTGGTAAGGTTTTAACTCTTGACGGTGTTGTGCAAACCACCTCTAGTGATGAATTTTTTTATCATGAAATGTTTACCCATGTGCCTATTCTTAGTCATGGTAATGTAAAAAAAGTTTTGATCATTGGTGGCGGAGACGGAGGTATTCTGCGTGAAACTCTTAAGCATACCCTAATTACTAAAACTCTTATGATAGAAATTGATAAAGAAGTAACAGAGATTTGTAAGAGTGAAATGCCTGAGCTTAACAACGGGGCTTTTTTAGATGAAAGAGCTGAAGTATTATTTATTGATGGTATTGATTATGTACAGAAAACCCAAGAAAAGTTTGATCTAATCATAGTAGACTCAACTGACCCCATAGGAGTTGCAGAGGTATTATTCACAAAAGATTTTTATGAGAGTTGTAACAAATGTTTAGCTACTGGTGGTATTGTTACTACCCAAAGCGGGGTGCCTTTTTTTCAGGCGAATGAGTTAAAAAGTATATATAATAAATTAAAGTCAATATTCCCTGAGGTATTGTTTTATATAGTACCGATACCAACGTATGTGGGAAGTTTTATGTGTTTAAGTTTAGCATCTCATTATATTACCAAAGAAAAAATCTCTGAGGAAATTATAACTCAAAGAGCCTTGGTAGCTAAGCTTACTAATTTAAAATATTATAATCCGCAAATTCATGTGGCATCATTTATGTTACCGGAGTATATTAAAAATATGCTTTTAAATTAAAAAATAGATTTATAGGATCCATGCAAAATTATACAAAAACCTTACAGAAGTTTTTTTTAGGCTTTTGTATAGCCTCTGGTATAATCTCTCTGTTAAGTATTTTATTTTTTTATAATATTATTAGCCCTTATAAAATTGCTAAATCCTTACACCTTAAGGATATTCCGGTTGTTTGGTATTTATATAAACTCATTGCTATGAGAGAGATAATGGTACTTTTTTGGTTACTAAATCTTGTAATTCTCGGGATATTATTTTATCTCCTATGGAAAAAAATCAATTTAGCAAATAATCATACCCATACCAAGAATAAAAATTTTGTAACCACTAGAACTATTAGTAGAAATACAACCCAAAATTCAGCTCAACATTTAGTTCAATCTGCTTCTCAGCATGATAGTGAGATTCTAGAGACTCTAAAGACATATCTCAATTATGAAAGAAATGAGAATCTCTTAGGGTATATGATCTCAGATACCTGGGGAGCAATTCTATTTAGCGGTGAGGTTTTTTCACAAATTTTTAATCTCTCAAGTAAACAAATCCAGCAAAAGATTAATCTATTAGAGGTAATAAAAAATAGCTCTACGGTGATGTTTACTTCTAAAGACTTAGAAGTAATCTTTGCAAGTTTAAAAAGTAAAAGTTCATTTAGTAGAGATTTTCATTTAAACTATTCCTTAGAAGATAGTTTTTTAAGAATTAACTGCCTGATAATTTTTAATTATTGTTTATGGCAGGTTAGTGTGTTACGGGAGGATCTAGCTTTGGATTATAGTTTTAAACAAGAAATTTTTGATAATCTTCCTCTGCCTACTTGTATTGTTTTGCAAAGTGGTAAGATTAAGGAATATAATACAGCATTTAGTAATATTTTTGCTCTGGATTCGGATAATCCCTTAACTAATTATGATTTTTCTGATTTTGTAGAATCTATAGTAGAATTGAGGAATGAGAAGGGAAGAGAACTTGAGGAAGAATCAGAGATTGAGGGTAATATTAATAAAATAATCTTTAAAACTACCAAGGGAGATCTCTTTGGGGCTACGGTTTTTCAAAATATTAAATATAATTCTAAAGATAAAATAAAATATATTCGAGTAATGATTGTCCCAGATTTTTATATAAATAGTAATGCTTTACCTATCTCACAATCTTTTACATCTACATCCTCTGTTGTGCATACTTCCAATCTAAGCACAACTAACTCCATATTACCTAAGCTATCCACTTCTAATCCAAATTTTTCTAACCAAAATTTATTTTCTAATCAAGAGTCAGGAGATACAACTAATCTAACTACTCTTAATCATGAGTTACTTAATCTTTTACCTTTAGCTACGGCAGTTGTGAGTGGTAATGCAGAAATTATAAGTTTTAACCAAGAATTTAAAAATTTTTCTAAAGCTATAGACCATAAAGTCTCACTTATTAGGGTACTTTTTAATAATACGGAAGAATTGTGGTATAATTTATTACTTAAAAAAGAGATTATCTTGGAACTTAATTCCCCAAACAATAGAATCTTACGTTTTATTTTAAAAGAATACAACGCTAATTATCTACTCTGTGTTTTTGATATTACTACGGAGAGGGATTTACAAAAAGAGGCTAAATTATCACAGGGCTTACAAACCGTAGGGCAGATTGCTTCAGCAGTAGCCCATGATTTTAATAATTTACTCACTGCTATTATGAGCTTTACTTATTTTTTACAAGAGCGTTATACTGAAGATGATCCATCCAGTATGGAATTAGAGCATATTAAGCAAAATGCTAATCGAGCTAAAATTATGATTAGACAACTTCTTACTTTTTCTAGAAAACAAGAGTTAAATCCGATGATTTTTGATGTTAATTCAGAAATTTCTGATTTAATGAGTACAATTTTAAGATTAGTGGGAGAGAATATTCAATCATCATTTAAAAGAGGTAAGCAAGTTGGTAAAGTCTTTATGGATCAGGTACAATTTCAACAGGTTATCACTAATCTTATTGTTAATGCTAAGGATGCTATGAAGAAAAGAGCAGGTAAGTTAGATATTATTACGGAGAATCTTAACCTAAATTATGATATAGAAGGAGTAATCGGCACTATTCCTAAGGGAAGTTATGTGTTAATTGAGATTAAAGATAACGGTACTGGGATTGCTAAAGAGAATTTACAGAAAATTTTTGTGGCATATTTTTCTACAAAGGGAGATAAAGGTAACGGACTAGGGCTCTCTACTATTGCAAAAATAGTAAAAGAGAGTGCTGGGTTTATTGATTTAAAGAGTATAATCAATAAAGGTACCAGTTTCTTAATTTATTTACCTAAATATCAAGATAACATGCAAGGCAATACCGAGTTAGCAATTAATGATACAAAAAAAATAGAAGATGTTATAATAGATTTAACCGGTAGCGGTACTATTCTCTTGGTAGAAGATGAGATTCCCATTAGAATGGTGTGTAAACGTTTATTAAGTAATAAAGGCTATTCTGTAATTGAGGCAGAAGACGGTGATATAGCCTATGAAATTTTACAAAAACAAGGATTTAAGATAGACTTAGTAATTAGTGATGTAATGATGCCAGGTATGAATGGACCTGAACTAGTTAATAAAATAAGGGAACATAATCCGCACGTTAAGGCAATTTTAATGTCAGGTTATGCAGAAGATGTATTAGATGATACTAATCTACCCTTGGTAGATGTAGAATTCTTACCTAAACCTTTTAGCCCAGATATATTAGCCATCAAAGTAAAAAAAGTATTAACCAAAGAGGAGTTATAATAATATGGAAAAAGAAAAAGCCTTGGCTACTGCTTTAGCACAACTAGATAAAACCTATGGCAAAGGTACAGTGATGAAATTAGGTCAGAAAAATACTAATTTAGAAATAGATACTATCTCTACACATTCTTTGGGGTTAGATTTAGCACTAGGGATTGGTGGCTTGCCAAAGGGTAGAATCATTGAGATTTACGGACCTGAGAGTTCAGGGAAAACTACGCTAACTTTGCATATAATTGCTGAGGCTCAAAAAAAAGGTAATACTTGTGTTTTTATTGATGCCGAACATGCTCTGGATCCAGGTTATGCTAAAAAATTAGGGGTTAATATTGATGAATTAATAGTTTCACAACCTGATAACGGTGAACAGGCTTTAGAAATCACTGATACTCTAGTTAGGTCAGAGAGTGTGGATGTAATTATTATTGATAGTGTAGCAGCTCTAGTTCCTAAAGCTGAGGTGGAAGGAGATATGGGGGATTCTCATATGGGGTTACAAGCAAGATTAATGTCTCAAGCTCTAAGAAAACTAACATCAACTGTTTCTAAAAGTAATACTATGGTAATTTTTATTAACCAGATTAGAATGAAAATCGGTATAGTGTTCGGTAATCCTGAAACTACAACCGGTGGTAATGCTTTAAAATTCTATGCCTCAATTCGTTTAGATATTAGAAAAGGTAAGGCAATTTCTAATGAAGAAAAAGTTGTAATAGGCAATATTACTACTGTGAAAGTAGTGAAGAATAAATTAGCTCCACCCTTTAGAATTGCAGAGTTTGATGTTATGTACGGTAAGGGTATTTCTAGAGAAGGTGAAATCATAGAGTTAGGTGTAAAAAGCAATGTTATAGAGAAATCCGGTGCTTGGTATGCTTATAACGGAAGTAAGATTGGTCAGGGTAAGGAGAAATCTAAAGAATTTTTAATTCAGAATCCTAAAATTATGCAAGAAATTGAAGAAAAAATCTTTAAAAATGCCGAAGCTCTACAAGATATTTTATTAGAAGCTCCTACCTCTAAGCTTGAGTATGAAAATAATCTTAATGCTGAAATACCAGATTCTGCAAATTTTTTAGAAAATGATATAATTACTGATAAAGTTAAAGGTAAAGATAATACTGATAAATCTAAAAAGCGTAAATAAGAAGACAGTATAGGAGGAGGCATCTATCCATGCAAAGTCTTACTCATGTTAGGGAAGCCTTTTTAAATTTTTTTATTAAAAATGCTCATGCTCAAGTTGCTTCATCTTCCCTAATACCATACAATGATAATACTTTATTATTTACTAATGCCGGAATGATCCAGTTTAAAAATTTATTCTTAGAATTAGAAGAGGCAATCAATAAAAGGGTTGTAACTTCTCAGAAGTGTTTACGAGCCGGCGGCAAACATAACGACTTGGATAATGTTGGTTACACAGCACGTCATCATACTTTTTTTGAAATGCTGGGAAATTTTTCTTTTAGTGATTATTTTAAAGAAGAAGCTATTTTGCTTGCATGGAATTTTGTTACTAAAGAGCTTGGGTTACCTGCGGAAAAACTTTTAGTTACCGTTTATGAAAGTGATATTGAGGCATATAAATTATGGCAAAAAATTGCCGGTTTATCTATTAATAAAATTATTAAAATTAATAACAATGCTAATTTTTGGTCAATGGGAGAAGTTGGTCCGTGCGGTCCTTGTACTGAAATATTTTATGATCACGGAGATAAAGTCTTCGGCGGACCACCTGGGAGTAAAGATGAAGACGGTGATAGATTTATTGAAATCTGGAATTTGGTGTTTATGCAATATAATCAAAATCCTGATGGGCAAAAGGTTAAGTTATTAAAGCCATCAATTGATACGGGGATGGGGTTAGAAAGAATTACTGCAGTCTTACAGGGGGTGCATGATAATTATAAAATTGAGCATTTTCAGGAAATTATTAGAAATATTTCAGATATTCTTCAGGTTAAAGTAGTAGTTAATAATTTACACTCCTTTAAGGTAATAGCAGATCATCTCAGAGCAGTTACTTTTATGATAAGTGATGGAATTATTCCTTCAAATGAGGGTAGAGGTTATGTCTTAAGAAGAATTATCAGAAGAGCTCTAAGACATATTTATTTATTAGGATACAAGCAGGATGTGTTATATAAACTACCCAAAATAGTAATTAAATTAATGGGAGTTGCCTACCCAGAGATTGTTAAAACTCAGAATTTAATTGAGAATACTATCCAACAAGAAGAGCATAAATTTCTGATTACTTTTGCCTGCGGATTAAAGATTTTAGAGGCAGAAATAGCCCATATAGAAAAACAATCTATAAAAGCACAATCAGTCGTAGTACAAGGAGCTACTAATAAGGTTTTAAAAGGGGAAATTGCCTTTAAATTATATGATACCTTCGGCTTTCCTTTAGACTTAACTGAGGAAGTTCTTAGGAGCAAGAATATAACTTTAGACAATGCAGCTTTTGATGCAGCAATGCTGAAACAAAAACAAAGCGGTAAAGAATCCTGGCAAGGTAAGACAAACTTAGGAGCTGATGAATTTTGGGTTGAATTAGCTAAAAATTTACTTAACAGTGAATTTGTAGGTTATGATATCCTTAGGTGTAGTAGTAAAATTTTAGCAATTGTTACAGTAGATACTAATAACTCCCAATTTACCCCTCAAATAGTTACTAATTTTAATAATTTAAAAGGAGAAGTATATTTAATTACTGAGAAAACTCCTTTTTACGCTGAAAGTGGCGGACAAATAGCAGATACGGGAATAATTTATAATCAGAATTTTACAGCACAAGTCATAGATGTACAAAAAAAAGTCAATAATACTTTAATCATCCATAAAATTTCCTTAGAGAGAGGTAGTATTGCTCTAAATACAAAGATTACTCTAGTTGTTGATAAAAATCTTAGGAGGCAGATTGAGGCAAACCATACTGCAGTTCATTTATTACATGCAGCACTTAGAGAAGTTTTAGGAACACAGGCTTTACAACAAGGATCTTCGATTAATGCTAATAAATTACGTTTTGATTTTTCCCATTCCAAACCTCTAACTATTGAAGAAATAACTAAAGTAGAACAAATAGTTAATGCTACAATTCTAAACCAAGCTGAAGTAATCATTAGTAATATGTCTTATAAGGAGGCTATTAACTCAGGAGCCTTAGCTTTATTTAGTGAAAAATATCAAGAAACCGTACGTACTGTTAAGGTTATTAATGAATGTATCTTTCCTAAATCTATAACTTCTAAGTTTATTATAGGGGAGATAATACCAAATAATTCTTCCTTTCTTAAGGTAGCTACTATTACAACACTTATTACGGAGGAAAAACTGGAGAAAAAACTGATAACAGAAAAAAAATCCATTGCTCAAACTTCTGCTATAGCTCCCCACGTTACAATGAGTTCTATTACGGAACATCTAACTACGGTCAATCCTGTTACGATAAATTCAAGTGCTACAGGCTACAATAGCAAAAGTGTTAATACAGTAGAGTCAAATATAAGCCCAAATATAAATTCAAATAGTAATATTTTTGAGAAAAATAAAGTTTCATCTACTATTCTTTCCTATGAATTATGCGGGGGTACCCATGTTAAGAATACTTCACAAATAGGGCTTTTTAAAATAACCGGTAGTTTTTCCGTAGCCTCAGGAATAAGGAGAATAGAGGCTATTACTAGTTTAGAGGCTATCAAAGATTATTTTGAGAAAAGTTCTCTCATGCAGAAACTTTCTAATTCTTTAGAAGTTAAAGAGAATGTACTACTAGATAAAGTAACTCATTTAGTAGAAGAAAATAAGCAATTAAGAAAGAAAATAGAACAACAGGAAAGTAAAGAACTTTTTAATATTATGTTAAGCAAGATTGAGAAAATAAATAATTTGGAATTTATTTTTTATAGTAGTAGTACTTTTTCAGTAAAAATCCTAAAATTTGTAGCAGATAAAGTGTTAAATTATAATAAAAAATTAGGATTATTTTTGCTAAGTTATGAGGAAGTAACTAAAAAAGTAGGATTCTTATTAATTTTAGGTGAGAACTATCATAATTTTGATGCGGCTAAATTGGGTAAAGAATGTGCTAAAATCTTTAACGGTAAAAGTGGTGGATCTAAAACTCTAGCACAGGGTGGAGGTATCTTTGAAAAAGCTTCTATACAAAAGATTTATGATTTTCTTAAAGAGCATTTTATAACAGCAAAATAAATCTGAAGCCATAACTTTTTTTAATATACCTCATTGTTTTATCTCACAGAATTATATATCGAAATTCTATTGATTTAGTGTAAACTAATCAAATTAACAAGCTATTTATGTGCTTACTGTTTGTTAAGGAAATCATTCAAAAAGAGAATGTTATTAATAATAATGGGTTCATCTAGAACACCATTATTTGCATAGGTTCCTTTAAAATTATTTTCAAAATCATCCAACCCCAATACTGTTTTACCAAGTATATTATATTTGCCGTCTAACCATTCAAAGTCTTGAAAAGTTATAAAAAATTGAGCATCACTAGTGTTAGGGTTACCTGTATTTGATAAAGCTACGGTTCCTCTTTCAAATTTATAGTTAGTAGAAAACTCATCAACTATAGGATGATCAGATCCTCCGAAGCCTGTCTCCGTAGGATCTCCTGCTTGGATCAAATAATGAGGTATCATTTTATAAAAAGAAGAATTTGTATAATAGCCGTTTGTAATTAGCTGTTTAAATTGTGCAATAGATTTAGGAGATATTGTAGGGTATAGCTCTATAAAGATATCTCCGAAATCCGTTAGAATTACCACATAATTAGCTCTGTCTTGAAGTGCTACGGTATGAGGGTCAAAGGATTTTTCCTCAGGAATAATAGGTTTAGAAATATCATCAATGAGATTATCTTGTTGGGATTGAGTAGAGCTTTTTGCTGTGTTAGGTACTTCTGAATTTGAGGTGGTAGTTGCTTGTGAATTAGTATTATCTTCCGGAGTAGTAGTGATATCCTGGGTATTCTCAGTTTTATTGAGTTCATCCTTAGAAATAGCGTTAAAACTGGAGGTATCAGTAGTCTTAGTGTTAGAGGAAGCTGAATTGCTTGAAACAGAACTACTTGGTGTATCGCCGGCAAGTGTACTTGGAGTATTAGTATACTCAGATCCTGCAACAGTAGCATTCTCTGTATCAGTAACCTGGGGCTTTATGATTATAGGATTAGTTTCAGGAGTATTAATAACTTGTGTTTGAGGTGTAATATTCTTAATATCTTCTGTAGCTTGAAGATGAAAGCTAAGCATAAATAATGCAATGCTTGTTAAGATAAGCTTGTTTTTCATTAGTATCCTTTTAAAAATTTTTCTTTATATATAGTATATTATTAGTATAATCTCTTATATAACAATAAAATGTTAAAAAATCAATTATAAAAAAGGTATTATTATAATGTATATCCCTAATCGCAGAGTAAAAATCGTGGCAACTGTGGGTCCTGCTAGCAGAGCTCCTGAAATGTTAGAAAAGTTATATTTAGCCGGAGTAGATGTTTTTAGATTAAATTTTAGTCATGCGGATTACAGCGAACACAAAGTAAATTATGAAAATATTCGTAATTTAGAAAAAAATCATAACAAACCCTTGGCAATCTTAGCAGATTTACAAGGTCCTAAATTAAGAGTAGGTAAGTTTAAAAATGCTAAAGAAGTTCTAGAAGCAGGACAAAAATTCAGATTAGACCTAAATCAGGATTTAGGTGATGTAAATAGGATAAATTTACCACACCCACAAATTTTTCAAGCTATCAAAAAGGGATCCAGCTTATTAGTAGATGATGGTAAAATTAGATTAGAAGTAGAAGAATTCGGTAATGATTATGCAGTTACTAAGGTGATTTTTGGTGGTACTATTTCTAATGCTAAAGGAGTTAACTTTCCATCAGGGGTGCTTGATATATCTTCTCTTACGGAGAAAGACCTCCAAGATTTAGATTTTGCCTTATCTTTAGGAGTAGATTTTATCGGATTATCTTTTGTGCAATTACCCGGTGATGTTGAGTATGCAAAAAATTTAATTAAAGGTAGGGCTAAAATAATTTCTAAAATAGAAAAACCCTCAGCTGTAGAACATATAGACGGTATTATTGAATTATCTGATGGTATTATGGTAGCTAGAGGAGATTTAGGGGTTGAAATTCCGATAAATATTGTACCAACAGTCCAGAAAAAAATTATTAAAAAATGCAGAACTCAAGCTAAACCAGTAATTGTTGCAACTCAAATGCTTGATTCTATGATTAATTCTCCTATTCCCACTAGGGCAGAGGCAAGTGACGTAGCAAATGCTGTATATGACGGTGCAGATAGCGTAATGTTGTCAGGGGAAACTACAGTAGGATTATATCCTGTGGAAACTGTAAGTATGATGGCGGCAATTATTCATAGTGTAGAATCTGATTCTAACTATTGGCATAATTTAAAAGTTAATTATGTAAAAAATACTGAGATGGGGGTGTCTGACTGTGTATCTTCTTCCGTATCCCATATTGCAGAAGAGGTAGGAGCTAAAATTATAGTGGCATTTTCTGCAAAAGGAGCAACTATTAATCGGGTAAGTAGGGATAGAACTAGTGCCAAACTTTTAGCCATTACTAATGATATTAAGCTATATAACAGTAGTGTTTTAGGTTGGGGAGTGAATCCTTTATATATAGATTCAATCCAGTCATTTTCAGAAGTAGTAGATTTAGCAGGTGAATGGTTAGTAAAAGAAAAGTGGGTTAAAGCAGGAGACAGGGTAGTAATAGTAGCTGGTATACCTTTTGGGGTAGGCGGAGTAACAAATTCAATCAGGGTTATTGAGATAGACTAACAGAGCAAAATAAAAAAAAATAAAAAGAGAGTGGAATAAAAAAAGGTATTGACAAGGGAAGAAAATAGTATAGAATAGGGATAGTGTGAGTATAGGAGATGGTAGTTGAAATAATCAGGGGGTGTAGGTGGTTTAGGTACTGTCTACACGTGTAAAAGCTTGTAGTGGGGTTAGGAGTCAAAAAACATGAGAGTTTGATCCTGGCTCAGAACGAACGCTGGCGGCATGCTTAACACATGCAAGTTGAACGAGACGCAAGTCTAGTAGCAAACGGGTGAGTAACACGTGGGAATCTACCATAGAGACGGGGATAACTGTTGGAAACGATAGCTAATACCGGATAATCCTTGAGGGGGAAAAGAGAAATCTGCTTTATGATGAGCCTGCGTCCGATTAGCTAGTTGGTAAGGTAAGAGCTTACCAAGGCGATGATCGGTAGCTGTTTTGAGAGGAAGATCAGCCACACTGGAACTGAGATACGGTCCAGACTCCTACGGGAGGCAGCAGTGGGGAATTTTGGACAATGGGGGGAACCCTGATCCAGCAATGTCGCGTGAGTGAAGAAGGCCTTCGGGTTGTAAAGCTCTTTCACTGATGAAGATGATGACGGTAATCAGAGAAGAAGCCCCGGCAAACTTCGTGCCAGCAGCCGCGGTAATACGAAGGGGGCAAGCGTTGTTCGGAATTACTGGGCGTAAAGAGTGCGTAGGCGGTTAGTTAAGTCAGATGTGAAATCTCCGGTCTCAAACTGGAAACTGCGTTTGATACTGACTAACTAGAGTATGGGAGAGGATAGTAGAATTCCGAGTGTAGAGGTAAAATTCGTAGATATTCGGAGGAATACCAATGGCGAAGGCATCTATCTGGAACATAACTGACGCTAAGGCACGAGAGTGTGGGGAGCAAACAGGATTAGATACCCTGGTAGTCCACACCGTAAACGATGAGTGCTGGATGTTGGTAAGAATAATTATCAGTGTCTGAGCTAACGCATTAAGCACTCCGCCTGAGGAGTACGGTCGCAAGATTAAAACTTAAAGGAATTGACGGGGACCCGCACAAGCGGTGGAGCATGTGGTTTAATTCGAAGCAACGCGAAGAACCTTACCAGGATTTGACATATCGACTATAGATGTGAGAGATCATATTTTTCAGTTCGGCTGGGTCGGATACAGGTGCTGCATGGCTGTCGTCAGCTCGTGTCGTGAGATGTTGGGTTAAGTCCTTAAACGAGCGCAACCCTTGTTTTTAGTTGCCAGCAGGTTAAGCTGGGTACTCTAAAGAAACTGCCGGTGATAAGCCGGAGGAAGGCGGGGATGACGTCAAGTCCTCATGGCCCTTATGTCCTGGGCTACACATGTGCTACAATGGTAGTGACAAAGAGTTGCAAACCTGTGAGGGTGAGCTAATCTCTAAACACTATCTCAGTTCGGATTGCACTCTGAAACTCGAGTGCATGAAGTCGGAATCGCTAGTAATCAGTAGATCAGCATGCTACGGTGAATACGTTCCCGGGTCTTGTACACACCGCCCGTCATACCATGGGAGCTGATTTAACCCGAAGATGGTGAACCAACCGCAAGGAGGAAGCCATTTACGGTAAGATTGGTGACTGGGGTAAAGTCGTAACAAGGTAGCCGTAGGGGAACCTGTGGCTGGATCACCTCCTTTCAAATAATTCTTGAGTTATTTAATAGTTTGAGAATAATTTAAAAATATATAAAATATCCTAATACTAAGTACTTTTACCATCTACATCCCCTGATTTCTTCTAATCTTACTATTTACTTACTTACTTACTACACACATTATCTATACCAGCTTTCTATCCTTCTTCCTACTCTATTCTCTATAGATTGTTTGGAGAATTATATACATAAAAGACCAGATGTTTAAAATTTAAAAGGTTAATTTTACTAGTTTTTTTAATTACAATAAAATTATTATAATTAAATTATACACAAATCAATAAGATTATAAGTTATGCAGGAATACATCTTAATATAGAAAAAGTAAATTCCTATAAATTTTCTCAAGAAAAAAACAATAATGGGATTTTTTTAGAACAAATGAATCTATAGCAAATCAAATAGTATTTGAATCTTCGTGCGGTAATGGAAATTTAATTATCGCACTAATAATAAAACAGACTATGAATCTTAAATTCAAAATAATTTTAGAGTGAATAAGAATGTGCATATTATAAAGTTAGTTAATTATTTAGCAGAATATAAGCAACTTTTAGAAAATATTCATTCTGTACTAATAAAGAATGCTACTAATTTAAGGAAAGAAAAACTAACTGCCAATACAACTGATGCTATTATGACAATTTATCCGTTATCATCAATAGAAGGGCAGGGTTTATTAGGAATGGCAGAAGCCTTAATCAGAATCCCGAACTATCCTACAGCCTACAAGCTATTAGCAGATAAATTAAAGAAGAAGCATTGGTTTGTAAAAATTTATAATAATAGTATGTTAAATATTTATGCTTTTGGGTTAACTTTTTCTAAATTTATCCTGAAAAACTATAATATCCAACCTAATTTATTACAAAAAATCTTACTTCCTTTTATTACTATAACCTCAAAAGCTATTATTAAAAGAATGGCTACTCAATTTGTAGTAGCAGAAACCATAGAAGCAGCTTTGGTAAGAGTTGAAGAAAATCTTCTTAAAGGAAGAGCTTTTTCTTTTGATATGTTAGGGGAAGTAGCTAGATCCAAAGTAGATGCCGAGCAGTATTTTAAAATCTACCAAAACTGTCTTGATAATATTGCTAAAAATCTTCATAAAGTAACTGATAAAAATTTATTTAGTGTTTCAATTAAACTATCTTCTTTAAATCCTCGTTATGATGCTCTTTATATAGTAGAAAGTTTTGATGATTTATACACTAAAATTTTCAAACTTTGTGAACAGGCAAGAGATCTTAATATTCCTTTATTTATAGATGCTGAGGAAGCAAACAAAGTAGATTTTTCCTTTAAAATTTTCAAAAAAATTCTTAGAGAAACATCTTTAACAAACTGGCAGGGGTTAGGAATTGTAATTCAAGCCTACCAGAAGAGAGCTTTTAGCAGTATAGACTATATTTATAACCTTGCAAAAATTAATGATAGAAAAATCTTTGTAAGGTTAGTTAAAGGGGCTTATTGGGATACGGAAATTAAATTGGATCAAGTTAACGGAGTTTCAGATTTTACGGTGTTTACGCGTAAAGAACATACTGATATTAGCTATATGGCTTGTGTAAAAAAATTAGCAAATTATACAGATCGAGTTACGCCATGTTTTGCTACCCATAATTTGCATACTATTAATTTTGTTAAACAGGTTATGAAAAATAAAGGAAATTATGAATTCCAAGCTTTATTCGGAATGGGAGATGATGTATATAAAAATTTAGATGTCCCTGTAAGAGTTTATGCTCCGGTAGGAAATTTTAAAGATTTATTACCGTATCTGGTAAGAAGATTGCTAGAAAACGGAGCTAAAACTAATTTTGTAAATGCTATTATTGATACTTCTCTAAATATTGAGCAAGTTATTGAAAATCCGATAATTAAAGCTACTCGACATGAATTCTCAAAACATCCGTACATTAAGTTACCGAAAGATATTTTTATAGGTGAAAATAGAATAAATTCTACAGGAGTTGATATGTCAGATTTGGGTGTAAATAATTTTCTAGTAGCAGAAATTAAGAAAGTAAAATTACTAACAGAAGTAATGCCCATAATTAACGGAGAAAATAAAAAAAGTGATTACCTTATTAAAATAAGCAATCCTAGCAATTTAGAAGAAATCGGCATTTGTCACAAAGCTACAAATGAGCAAATGGATGAGGCAATCAATATAGCTTTTGATAGTCAAGATGCTTGGAATAAATTAAAGGGTAAGAATAGAAGTTTTATTCTAAAGAAAATGGCTGATAAATTAGAAGAAAACACCATAGAAATGGTTGCTATTTTGGCTTATGAAGCTGGTAAAACTATAAGAGATGGTATATTAGAAGTAAGAGAGGCTGTGGATTTTCTAAGGTATTATGCAGAAAGAGCAGAAGCAGAATTTAGTAATCCTATGGTTTTACCTAGTGTGGATGGGGAAAGAAATTCTCTGCAATTAGAAGGCAGAGGGGTATTTTTATGTATTGCTCCTTGGAATTTTCCATTGGCTATTTTTTTAGGGCAGATTGCCGGTGCTTTAGCAGCTGGTAATACTGTATTGGCTAAACCTGCAGAAGCTACTAATATTATCGGTTATAAAACCATTAAAATGTTCTTAGAGGTAGGCTTACCTAAAGGAGTACTCCATTTTATTCCTGGATATGGGAGTGAAGTGGGTAATTATTTATTAAATCATCCTAAATTAGGAGGAGTAGCGTTTACAGGATCTGATATTACTGCTAGAAATATTAACAAAACCTTAGCTATGCGTGACGATGCTATTTTACCGTTGATAGCAGAAACCGGAGGACAAAACGCTATGATTGTTGATTCTTCAGCCTTGCAAGATCAAGTGGCAAGAGATGTGGTGTTTTCAGCTTTTCAAAGTGCCGGACAACGTTGTTCTGCCTTAAGGGTTTTATATATTCAAGAAGATATTTTTAATGAACAAATCACAATGATAGAAGGAGCTACAAAAATATTAAAAGTAGGTCTCCCTTGGGAAATTGCAACCGATGTGGGACCTATTATTAACCAAAAAGCTCTTGAAGGATTAATAGAACATAAAAAGCTAATGTTAGAAGAGGCTGAATTATTATTTGAAGTTCTTAATGATAAAGCTTTATTGGGATATTTTTTTACACCCTGTGCGTTTCTTATTCCTAATATTAGTATTCTTAAAAGGGAAGTTTTCGGACCAATTTTGCATGTTATTAAATATAAAGCTAGTGAGTTATCAAAAATTATTACTGAGATTAACTCTACGGGTTATGGCTTAACCTTTGGGGTACATACTAGAATTGATGATGAAATGCAAAAAATTGTAGATAACATCAAAGCAGGAAATATTTATGTAAATAGGAATCAAATAGGAGCTGTAGTTGGTTCTCAGCCTTTCGGAGGTAGAGGAAAGTCCGGTACTGGACCAAAAGCAGGCGGTCCGTATTATTTACATAGATTTGCTACGGAAAAAACCCTAACTATTGATGTAACCGCCTCAGGAGGAAATATTGATCTTCTAAATAAGGCACTTTAAGAAAGATATTTTAAGGAAAAAAATCTTCTAATTAATGATAATTAAATAATATTGAAGAGTTTTGTTAAATATTAAGTACATTAATAAAAGCCAGAATATAGGAGAAAAAAGATGATCTATTTCATTGTATTTATTGTGTATTTTTTATTATTATTGGGGATATCCTTGTATGCCAATAGTTTAAATAAAGATAAAGAAGATTATATTTTAGGAGGGAGAAGGTTAGGCAAGCTTACTACCAGTATTAGTGCAGGCTCTTCTGATATGAGCGGGTGGTTATTCTTAGGGTTACCAGGTGCGGTTTATTTATATGGAATAAATCAGATATGGATAGCTATAGGCTTGATTATAGGAGCTTATTTTAATTGGTTATTGGTGTCATATAAAATCAGAGAATTATCGGAAAAAACCCATGCTATCACTATCCCTAGTTTTATAGCGTTTAATCTAGAAGGGGACACCAAATTTTTAAAAATTATAGCGGCTCTAGCAATTATGATATTCTTTACTTTATATGTTGCTTCAGGGTTAACTTCCGGAGGAATTTTATTAAGTGCATTATTTGGTATTTCTTATGTTAAGGCTCTTTTAATTAGTGCTATGTTTATCGTAGCTTACGTATTAATAGGTGGCTATTTAGCTGTAGCATGGACTGATCTTTGTCAGGGGTTATTAATGATTTTTATTATTATTTGTATTCCGAGTATGGCAATTGTGTCGATGCAGCTGAATTTGACAGAAATAGGGAATAGAATTCTTATGAATAATCCTCATGCTTTTAGTTTATTTCATAATATGTCATTTCTAGGGATTATCTCTCTACTAGCTTGGGGATTAGGATATTTCGGACAACCTCACATCTTAACCAGGTTTATGGGTATAAAAAAAGCTAAAGATTTAACACATGCTCGTACTATTAATATTACTTGGATGAGTATAGGTTTAGCATTTTCAGTAATTATCGGTTTAATCTCATCAAGCTATTTTGCACTTAGTCCTTTAGGCAATCCTGAAAAATCTATTATTGAATTAGCAAATGCCACAACTCCATCTTTAGTAGTAGCCCTAACTAGTGTGGCTATCTTAGCGGCTGTTATAAGTACTGCAAATTCACAATTATTAGTGATATCTTCTGTGGTTACTGAAGATCTACCGATTTTTAATAAAATAGATAAAAAATACGGTATCTTTATTTCTAGAATAGTATTATTAATAGTGGCAATTATTGCTATCGTGTTATCGCTTGATAAGAATTCTACAGTATTAGCAATGGTTGCTTATGCGTGGGCTGGTTTTGGAGCAGCTTTCGGACCTCTAATAATTTTAATTACCAGAGGTAAAAACTTAACAACCCTAGCAGGTAGTTTGGGAATTATAGCTGGTACCGTAACAGTAATTATTTGGAAGAATTTCCAAGGAGGAATTTTTGATATATATGAAATTCTTCCAGGATTTTTAATTTCGTTAGTTGTAATAATAAGCGTAAATTCTGTACAGAAAACCCTAATTAGGGAAAAGACTAAAAAATAAAAAATTTAGTCTTTTTATTAT
>NZ_DBKDTU010000172.1:0-7112 GCF_055505085.1 Candidatus Hepatincolaceae symbiont of Strigamia maritima | reverse complement strand
TTCTACCATGATTCTAATTAAATTTTCGGTACCAGATTTCCTAACAAGAATTCTACCGTTATTACCTAATAGTTGTTCTTTACTTTTAATAAATTGCTGTACATCTTTATCTGTTATAGGATTACTCCCATTAAATGGGATATTTTTTAAAATTTGCGGAGTCGGGGTAAAAACATTACAAACTTTGCTCACAGGTTTCTGCTGTGCTACTACGATACTTAATACTTCTAATGCTCCTAATATACCGTCCCCTGTAGTATTGTAGTCTCGTAAAATTAAGTGTCCTGATTGTTCTGCCCCAATATTAAGATTATCACGCCTTAGGGTCTCTACCACATATCTATCTCCTACGGCTGTTCTCAGCATCTCTATACCAATTGAGGTTAAGTACTGTTCTAGACCTAAGTTAGACATCACTGTGGTAACTACTTTATTATTTTTTACCCTACCTTGTTCTAACCATTTAGTAGCAATTAAAGCTAGAATTTGGTCACCGTCAATTATATTACCTTTTTCATCAATAATAATTAATCTATCTGCATCACCGTCAAAAGCAATACCAACATCAGCTCCTAACTCTAATACCTTAGCTCTAAGACTACCTATATGGGTAGAACCACAGTTTTCATTAATATTAGTACCATTCGGAGATACTCCGATTGCAATAATTTCCTTGGCACCTAGTTCATAAAAAATTATCGGGGCTAATTTATAAGCAGCTCCGTTAGCACAGTCTAGTACTATTTTTAAGCCTGATAAAATAAAATTATTCGGAAAACAATTTTTTACATATTCTATATATCTACCGCTGGCTTCTTTTAAACGATATACTTTGCCTATTTTATCAGGTGCTACTAAATCAATATCTAGATTCCTAGTTAACATTTCTTCAATAGCTAATTCATCTTCATCAGATAATTTATAACCCTCATTATCAAAAAGTTTAATACCGTTATCATAATAAGAATTATGTGAGGCAGAAATCATAATCCCTAAATCTGCTCTTATAGATCTAGTCAGTGCTGCCACAGCAGGCGTAGGCATAGGTCCTATTAATACTACTTCTTTACCCATAGAAATTAAGCCGGCAGTTAAGGCATTTTCAAATAAATAACCAGAAAGCCTAGTATCTTTTCCTATGAGCACTTTATTAAATTTAGATTTATTTTTCCCTAAATATAAAGCCGCAGCCATTCCAACTTTTAGGGCAAGTTCAGCAGTCATAGGAAACTTATTAGAACACCCTCTAATACCGTCAGTACCAAATATACCTATCATTATTCCTTCTTTATATCTATTTAGGTTTACCAGAAAAAATTGGAACAGAAGTAGTTCCCATTTTTCTTACATCTTCTTGTTCTTGTAAAACTTCTTCAGCTATAATTTTCTTATTCTCTACTTCTCTAACAACCTTAAGATTTCCACCTTCTAAAATTATTTTAATTTCTTCAGCATTAAGAGTTTCAAATTCCAATAAACCTTGTGTTATAGCTTTTAAGTCGGCCATTTTTTCTACTAACATTTTTTTTGCATGAGCTTCTGCTTCTACTAACATTACTTTTACTTCTTCATCAATAATAGCAGCCGTTGCTTCTGAGACATTTTTTCTTTGTGCTACTGAATGTCCTAGAAAAACTTCTGCTTCATTAGGTTCATAGCGAACTTTCCCTAATTTATCAGAAAATCCCCATTCTGTAACCATTTTTCTTGCCAAATCTGATGCCATTTGAATATCTCCGCTGGCCCCTGTAGTAATATTCTCTTCTCCATAGATAAGCTCTTCAGCAATCCTACCTCCAAAAAATACTACTAATCTGGCTAATAATTGTTTTTTTGAATAATTAAACTCATCTTTATCAGGAATTACAGCTGTTACTCCTAAGGCTCTGCCTCTTGGAATAATTGTTACTTTGTGTAGCGGATAATATCCTTCTATATTTAAAGCAATAACCGTGTGTCCTGCCTCATGATAAGCAGTTAATTCCTTATCTTTTGTACTAAGATTTAAGGATTTCCGTTCTGCACCCATAATAATTTTATCCCTAGCCAATTCAAACTCTTCCATAGTAACTATCTTTTTATTTTTTCTAGCCGCCGATAAAGCAGCCTCATTAACTAAATTTGCCAAATCTGCCCCTGAAAATCCTGTAGTACCTTTGGCTATTTGTTTAATATTCACAGTTTCTGAAACAGGAATTTTTTTGGTATGAACATCAAGTATCTTTTCTCGCCCTATCATATCAGGATATGGTACTGTTATTTGTCTATCAAAACGACCAGGTCTTAGCAAAGCTGGATCTAAAACATCAGGACGATTAGTTGCTGCAATTAGTATAATGCCTTGAGTAGCACTAAATCCATCCATTTCAACTAATAATTGATTAAGAGTTTGTTCTCGCTCATCATTCCCTCCGCCGAGTCCCGCTCCTCTATGTCTCCCTACTGCATCAATTTCATCAATAAAAATAATACACGGAGCATATTTCTTAGCCTGTGCAAACATATCTCTAACCCGTGAAGCTCCAACCCCTACAAACATTTCTACAAAATCAGAACCCGAAATAATAAAAAACGGTACTCCTGCTTCACCAGCAACAGCTCTAGCCAATAGAGTTTTCCCAGTACCTGGAGAACCAACTAACAAACATCCCTTAGGGATTTTAGCACCTAATCTCTCAAATTTTTTAGGATTCTTTAAAAAATCTACTAATTCATTTAACTCTTCTTTAGCTTCATCTACCCCTGCAACATCATTAAAAGTTACAGAACCTTCCTGAGGGGTTATCATTCTGGCTTTTGATTTGCCGAACCCAAAGGCTCCACCACCGCCTTGACCACCTTTAGCACCTCTAAAGAATACCAGCCAAATAATTACAAAGAAAATAATACCTATAATTAATGAACTAATATTGAAGGATGATGTGGAAGAATCTTCCACTCTGGCTACTGTAATTTCAACCCCTTCTTTTTTTAAATTTTGTACTAACTCTATATCAGTAATAGGATATGTAGTAACTAATTCTTTATTATTACTATCTAAGGCTTTAATATTATTACCTTTAATAATTACTTTTTTAATCTCCTTTTTATCTAATTTTTCTAAAAAAGAACTATAGGAAATTTCCTGTAAAGATTGTTTGCTATGAGTAATAGCAAAAAAGTTATAAACTAATAAAGCAACTACTACTATTAACGACCAAAACAGTAAATTATTCTTAAAACGCAAGACTTCACCCTCTTCATGTAATTTTATTATCTACATTTAATCTTACTACTATTTCTTAACAAGATAAAGTTTTTTTATAAATATGTAAAATACTCAGATAAAATACTATGCTTTGTCTTAAAAATTATAGTATTAGTTGTTAAGATTTCTTTCTGCCAAACTAATAAGGGTTCCCCCTTAGAATTATATAACCACGGTAGACTTATACTTTGGGTATAACTTAATTGTTTTCCTAGGAATTTTTTCTTAAAATTTTTATCCTGTCTTTGTAAAAGAGCATAACCCTTTACACCCAAAGCTTGTAGATAAAAATTCTCATTTTGTTTATTAGTAGTTATTAAAAATCTATTATCCCAAAATATAGTATTCTTATGATTATTTAAGAGTATAGGTGGTGGAAGATTTCTAGATTCACGATTAATATAAATTATATTAGCTTTTTTAAAAATCAAGCAATTGCTTAAGGTAATTTTCTTATTACTGTCAAGCAAGGTTGTAATTACTGTTCTAATAGCTCTTAGACTACCTGAAAAATTTTTACCGCCACAAACACTTAAAAGCTTAGAAAATACTAATATCTGGCAGATTAAATCAAGTTCTAAGAATGGCTGTAGTGCAATTTCACATTGGGCAAATTTATCAATTAGTACTCCTTTGCAGAAAAAATCAACAAATTGTTGTTCTAAAACTACTCTTGCTTGATAATTCTTAAATAATTCATGCTGTAGTACATTTTTTTCCACTTGGGAGAGTTTAGCTAATTTCTGTCTAATAATTACACGTTTAAACATCTTATTGCTATTGGAAGAATCTTCTATAAAAATTCTTTGTTGAAATTTCTCTAAGGTATTTTTTATAACGTCTTTAGTATATTTTAGCAAAGGTCTAATTAAAATTATCCCTTGATAAATAGTTTTAGCAGACATAGCTGATTCTCCTACTAAATTATACCCTTTTTCTTTTCGCATTATTAGGGTTTCTAGCTGATCATCAAAATGATGTCCTAAAAATAAATACGGTATCTGCTGTTGTTTAGTATAGCTAGTTAGCAACCTATATCTATGTTCCCTAGCATTTTCTTGCAACTTAGAACTTATAATACCATGCTCCCAAATTAGAATTTTTGAGGAAATTTGTTGCTGCTTTAATATTTTTACAACCTTTAATGCTTCTTTCCCAGATTCCTCACGTAATTGGTGATCTACAACTAAAGCAATTATATTCCCAGAATATTCTTGTATTACCTTTTGTAAGAGTAGCACTAAACATAAACTATCAGCTCCTCCGGATACTGCTACTGCAATTTTTATATTAGGATATATCCTTATTAAGGAATATAGAGTTTTTACAAAATCCTGATAAATAATTTGCATTATTTATAATAAGTCCTATCTAATAAAGATACTATTACTAAATTAACGTTAAGCTAATTTTTCTTATAAAAATAGTAATTTTTAACCTCAAATATTTATAATAAATATATTGTCTATTGTCAGTCCCGTATTTTATTAGTATTACCTATCAGTCTTTGCCTAATTTTGTGATACTTCCGCCGGAGATTCTAGTATTGGCTCGACAGTTTCTTGATTTTCTGATTCAGCTTGGGAAGAATTTTCAGGACTAGTTCTTGATTTAATTTCACAATTATTAGTATTAAGTTCCTCAAAAAGTTTAAGATCTTCACTATCAAAAATATTACTATTTGCTAACGGCTTATACTCATTATTTAATCTTCTTACAGTAAGACATAACTCTGTATTTTTACCTAATATAGAAAAGCCTTCTGCCATTTTTAATAACATTCTGATGGATATTTCCACATCTTTGGATTGTTTATATGCCAGTGAAAAATTATAAATTGCATCATCATATTTTTTATTAATAAAATAGATATTCCCTAAATAAAAACTAGCATAAGTGAGTCCTAATCCTGTTGCATCTTGGGGATTACCTAGAAAATTCTCAAATTCAGCCTGAGCTAAATCTATATTAGAATTAATTAAAAGATTATAAGCATTTAAGTAGTTAACACTTGGTATACCGTTGTTAATACTAGACTTAGTTTTAGCAAATGCTACTAACTTTCTTATTTTTGCATCCCTATCTCTTTTTTCCTCTATATTAGAAATATTTGTAACTTTTTCTAACTTTTCTTTATACATTTTAAGCTCCATTACTTGAGCTTTATCTTTATTCTCATATTGAATAATTTTCTTTTTTAAGATATTAATTTCTTCATTTAAATCTATAATTTCTTTAGACATAGTCTCAATTTCATTAATTTCTTTGTCAACTAATGCTTGGCTTTCCCTATCCTGCACTAAGGTATCTTCAGCACTAGTAGAATTAGTTTGGGAATTAGTAAAAGAATTATTGGTATCAATTTGATTTATAGTATGAGGAGTACTGCTAACATTTTGCTGATTTTCTAGATTTTTATTAGAGTTTAGCTCATTTGCCCTTACCAAAACAGCTATTACAACTATCCCAAGTATATAAATAATTACTTTCATCTTTCTGTCTATCCGTCATTTAAATTTTATTACAAGAATTTTACATTATTTAGATATTGCAACTCAACTATAATTAGCTTTCTTAATATAAAAAACTCATTATAAGAATTAACTCTAAGTAATTACCCTCAAATTTTTGGTTATTTTAGTTAACTTATTTAAGGATAATTTAATTTATATAGAGCTATTTTAAATCTGTTACGGTTCTTCTATTTTTAGCTCTTGCAACAGAAGTATTATCCGTATCCAGCGGTCTTTCTTTACCGTAAGAAATAATTGATATATCTTTCTTTATGCCTTTAGCTTCTAAATATCTTTTAGTTGCATTAGCCCTGCGTTCTCCTAAAGCTAAATTATATTCCCTAGTACCTACATCATCGGTATGACCTTCTATAGTAATTTTTTGCGGATTTTGCTTTAGATAGTTAGCTTGAATATTAAGTTTTTTTGCAGTATCCGGTCTTATATTAGATTTATCAAAATCAAAAATCACTACTGAATTATCTTCAAATTGTTCTTTAGTAACTGCTTGATTCTTATTATCAGATTTTGGTGAAGATTCAGATATATTTTTTGCCCTAGGATCTTCTGTTGTAATAGATGTGTCATCTCCTTTGCCACAACTATACAATACCACTGCCATAGTTAAAACCGTTAATATCCTTATCATTTTCATAACTTATCTCCGTAATCTATATTATATAACAACTCTTTTTTTTCAATCAATTGGCTGTTAAGTACAAAATTGTTTGACCAAGTAGGGTCAATACAATTAGCATCCGGTTTTAATAATAACTTATTTCTCCCTAAAATGTCAATAATATAAAATGCTCTACTTCTGGTAGTTTCATTATATATATATTGATAAATAATATTTCTACCGTTAATTGACCATGAGGGAGCTTCTGCTTTTAAATCTTCAGCAATAATTTTTTCAAATTCCCCGTTGGTGGACATAATCCCTATACTAAATTTAGATTTTAAGATTTTAGTAAAAGCTATTAAATCTCCTCTAGGAGACCAAGCAGGAGTATAATAACCGCCTTGACCAGTATTAATTTTTCTTATATCAGTGCCATCTCTATTCATGATATAAATACTGGGTTGCCCACTCCTATCTGAGTTAAATGCTATATTTTGTCCATCAGGGGAATATCCTCCTGCTATATTAATAGAAGAAGTATTAGTAAGTTGAGTAACTTTTTTAGTTTTTAAGTTTATTTCATAAATATTGGTTCTCCCTAAATAAGCTATACTAAATAGTAAATCAGAGCTATCTGGAGAAAATCTTGCTGCAAGAGCTAACCCCTTAAAATCTCCTAATTTAAAATATTTCTTTTTTATAAAATCATAAATATAAATATTACTCTTTT
>NZ_DBKDTU010000171.1:0-7113 GCF_055505085.1 Candidatus Hepatincolaceae symbiont of Strigamia maritima | reverse complement strand
ACAAGGGATTAATTCCTAAATTTTCAAAATTAAAATTAAAATTCTTTAGTGTATTCTTAATAATTTTTCTCCTTCCTTGAAAAGCTGTCGCAGTAATTTTTTCTAATAATTCTATAGAACAATTGTATCTAGGCTGGTTTAGGGGTCTTAATTTAATAACCCCTGATTCTACTTTAGGTTTAGGTGAAAAAGCATCAGGTGGTACTGTAAATAAAAATTCTTTGTCACAAAATAAATCGCTAATAATAGAAAGTCTGCCATAGTGTTTGTTTTTAGGTATAGCTGTGATTCTTTGGGCCACTTCTTTTTGAAACATTAAAATAAAATAATCAAAATTTTTTGCTATAAATAACCATTTTGTATAAAGAGTAGTACCTATATTATAAGGAAGATTAGCAATAATAACTGCAGGTATTTTTACTAATTTTAATAAATCCATAGTAAGAGCATCTTCTAAATAATAGGAAAAAGTACTAGGGTATTGTTTTTTTAAAGCTAAAAGATAAGGTTCTACCCTGTTATCTTTTTCTATGGCAGTTAGAGTCTTGGCATGTTTTAATAATAAAGTTGTTAAATTACCAATTCCTGGACCAATTTCAATGACATTTTTACTATCTAAATCAGGAGCATAACTTAAGATTCTTTCTAAAACACTAGAATCTATTAAAAAATGTTGCCCTAAGGATTTTTTAGTTAAAAAGTTATGATTTTGCATTTTTCTTAGAAAATACTGTTTTGTAACTGATATGCTTTAATAATAGCAGCAATTAAACTTTTAGGATTAGCAAATTTTGTATCAGCTATAGCAAAAGCCGTACCATGATCCGGTGAAGTTCTAATAAAAGGTAATCCTAATGTAGTATTAACTCCTTCATCAAAAAATAAGGATTTGAAAGGTCCTAGTACTTGATCATGGTACATGCCTATAATTATATCATATTTTTCATAAATTTCTTTTTTAAACACCGTATCCGCAGCAACCGGACCTACAATATCAATACCTTGTTTCTGTAAAAATTTTAGAGCTGTGTCTATAATACTGAGTTCTTCTACCCCCATTAAGCCGTTTTCTCCACAATGAGGGTTTAAGCCTGTCATAATAAATTTATGTTGTTTTTCGGTGTAAGTTAAGAGATTATTATGTATAAAACTACACTTATCAATAATATAATCTTTGGTTAAAGTATTAATAGCATTTTTTAAACTAAGATGAATGGTTAATGGAATAACCTTTAATTTACTAAAAGGTGTACATAACATCATGGCATAATAAGTTGTATTAGTTAGAGTAGCTAAAAATTCTGTATGAGAGGTAAAATTAGTTCCTGCTTCATATAATAAAGACTTCTCAACAGGATTAGTAACCATAGCTTTTATTTGTTTTTTAATGGCTAAATTAGCAATTTTTTTTGTGGAATCAACAACAAAAGAAGCGTGTTGCAAATTTTTTTCTCCTAAAATACTTGGTACATCTAAGTTTAAGTTAATTACTGGTAAAGCTTCTGAAAAATAAGCATGAACTTCATATACAGAGCTAATTTCTTTTATTTTTACATTTAAGTTAAAGTGTTTTGCTACTTTTTGTAAATTATCTACACTATTAATAGTAAAAAAACATAAATTAGGTTGATTTTTTAAAACTAACCAAGCTTTTAGTAAAATATATGGAGATATTGAACTAGGATCGCCTGCTGTAATAGCTATGGGAGTATTAATCATAAATATTAATCTTTATTGATGCTTTATTACGTACATCTTTTAAATAATCTTCTATTACTAATTCAGCTTTTTCATTAAATATTTTATTTTCAATAAGAATTTGCAATTGTTGCATATGTTCGCTATTATAAGGATCTATACTAATAGTAGGACGAATATCTTTTAATAATAAAATTTGATACCCATTATCTTTTAGCAGGGGGGTAGA
Source organism: Candidatus Hepatincolaceae symbiont of Strigamia maritima (assembly GCF_055505085.1). Taxonomy (NCBI): domain Bacteria; kingdom Pseudomonadati; phylum Pseudomonadota; class Alphaproteobacteria; order Rhodospirillales; family Candidatus Hepatincolaceae; species Candidatus Hepatincolaceae symbiont of Strigamia maritima. The sequence continues at coordinate 5,186 of NZ_DBKDTU010000171.1, read as the reverse complement.
GAACTGATTCTTTGATAAAGTAGCAATAGTATTGAAAACATTGAAAGGTAATTGATCTTGTAATACCCATCCTATTTCTCCCTGATTATTTTTACTAAGACTTTCTGAGAAAGATAACACTGCGGAATTAAAACTCATACCTTTAGAGAGTTGTTTATAAATATTATCTATTTGTTTTTTAACATCGTCCTCATTATTTTTAAAGGAGATAAAAATCTCAGCAAGTAAATATTCATGTTTCCCATTCAAATTAATAATACGATTTTTTTCTTGTTCAATTTCATTAGTAGAAACTCTTACTCTTGCAGAAGCCCAAGAGTTCAAAAATTTTTGCATCATTAGTTGTTTTTTTACATAATTGATGATATAATTTTTACTTAGAGAAACTTTAGCAACATTATTCAAAATATAATTGTGAGAATATTTACTATTTTTTTCAAGAATGGTAATTCTTTCTAAAATTTCCGGATATGTAGCATTAATTTTATACTTAATTGCTTGTTCTAAAACTAATTGTTCTTCTATTAATTTATCCAAAATAACCAAACGTAATTCTTTAGTGGATTTAGTATTATCATTACTAATATAATTAATAATTTTTATTCGTAAATCTACATCATACCCAAAAATAGAATAATTGTTCACTACGGCTAAAGCATTATATGTAGTAAAATTCTCCGGATTTGCCAAGCCAGAAATTACTAAGCTACAATAGAAAATAAAAGTTTTTATATACGTATACCTCATTGCCATAGTATAATATATTTTTTTTTAAAAAGAAAGATTGCTTAAAATGACTTTGATATTATAACTACGGTTAGTTAGTTTTTTATCTAAATAATACACATACCCCTCGGATACTTCTGCAGTAATAATAATGCAATCATTTGTAAAATATGCCGTTATAGAAGATTTATTCCAACTATTTTCTTTAGTTAAATCATAATCTGTAGAAAGACTTACCGTAAGCCCCTCTACAACTTTAATACTGATATTAGGACTTAATTCTTCTAATTTATCTCTCCCAAAGGCATCTTTATCAAGTTTATAAAATGAGTATCTAGCTCCAAAAGATATTCTGGCAATATTTACAGATAAAGCAAGATTATTATTTTGAAAATATTGTAATTTATTGTCGATACTGCTTTGGTAATTAAGGTTAATATAGCTATTTGGATTAAAATTCATATAAAATAAATAATTTGAGGTGTTAGATTTAGTATTACTATTTATTTGTAGACTTTGTCCTAGAAAAAGATAACCATTATAACCTTGAGTAGTGATAAATTGCCATTTAACACCGTATTTTAAAAAATCACCTGTTTCGTATTTATTAAAACCGCTATATCTTTGGGTATTAAAAAGATTCATTGCTCCTAAATCAAAACTTTCTTCTTGAAAAATATTTTTATTTTCATCTATATTATTATTGATAAGGTTAGAATGTGATAGTTGTACTAAAGGATAAAAAACTCCTGAAGTATTACTATAATTAAGTACAAAAGGTAAATACCATGTGATATCAGTACTAAGCCCAGTATAATAATAAGAATTATATTTATATTGGTAGGTAAGGACATCTTTTGTAAGAGGATCTTTGAGTTGATAAAACACGGATTGTAAGTTACCGGTAATTTCATAAAGACCTAAATAAATACTATTAAACGCATAAAAATAATCTAAGGAGTTAGCCATTCTAAAGGCTCTATCCATAGTATTTTTCGAGTTATAATTAGCAAAATTACTAATATATTTTATTTTCCCAAAATTATAGGTATCTCCAAAGTAATTATATTCTATGAAAGGATTAATTCCTTCAGAAAAAGGAATTCCTAACCTATCTAGTTTTAAAAAGTTATCTATATTAAAGGTTAAATAGTTATTATTATTAAAAAACCCTTCTAAATTAAAAGAATTATCTAAGAATTTTTCAGAAGTATTATGATCGGATAAGCTATAAATACTCAAGAGTTGTACATCAGAGAATTTTTTAATATTAATATTAACCCTGAAAATATCTGTTAAATTTTTATTAAAATTACTAATTACAAACCAACGTTTTTGTTGTTCAAAATAACTACCAGCTAAGTCAATTTTGAAAGAACCTTGAGTAATATAGCCTCTATAAGTTAATCTATATAAGTTTTTATCAGAATCTTTTAAGGGATTAGCAATTAGTGGTAAATCATTAGTAATTAAAGAAGCGTGAATATCTTGGTGGGGGGTAAGAGGTATATATACAGGAAGATCTATATACAAACCTAATAAAGCATTTGTAGAGTACCTAGGGGTTAAAATTCCTGGGCGTTTATCATTCGAGATATCTTGTTTAATAAAAGGAAACCAAAAAACTGGAATATCTTTTACTTTAAGGATAGCTCCTATTAAACTAAGAATTTGAGCATTCTCATCATAATCGGTATACTTAGCGTGAATACTCCAAAACGGGCTAAAATAAGTACTAAATTTACAAGAAGTAAAGAAAGAATCTTCTAAGGTAGTTAATTTTTTTTCTTTATACAATTTTGTGGCAGTAATAATAGTTTGATGTCCTTTTGAGAATAAAGCTTGTACATTATTCATAATTATAGAATTAAAACTATCACTGATAGTTAAAGTATCAGCAAACACAACATTCCCCTCAGCAGTTATATAATAAATATTCCCTTCGGCATAAATAATACCTTTGGTTTTATTAATATAGACTTTATCAGCGGTAATTTTAGTATTATTACTGCTTATTGTTACATTTCCTATGGCGGTTAATAAATCTTTAGTATAGTTATATTCAATTTTGTTAGCTTGAAAATCAAAAGTAGTCTCATCACCTAATTGTAAAGAAGCTGCAAAGAGAGAATTTAGAGTAAAAATTATAAATATTATTTGCCATAAGTAAAGAATAAAGCTATAAAAGGAAAAAAACATTTAAAAGCCTTCTTTATAAAGAAGTAAATTATATCCTAATAAAATTACGGTAAAACTACCTCCGAAAGATGCTACGGAAATCGGTAAAGAGCCTGATAGAGCTAAAACATTAATAAAATTATTAACAAAATATACTGAAAATCCAATTACAGTACCAATTATTATTAGATAAGTAGTGTTATTTTTTCTCATAGGTGAGAGGGCAAATCTCAGGCCTATTAAACTCATCCCTAATAAAATTAGAGGTATAGTAAGTAAATTATAAAAATATAGCCAATAACTTTTAGTATTTAATCCAATTTTTTCTAAGTTCTTTATAAAAGTAGGGAGCAAATAAATGGAAATCTTTTCAGGCTGTAAAAAGATATTAATAATTCTTTTAAAAGTTATATTAGTAGGTAGAGTGATTATATTGGTGCTATAAGGTAATAGATCTATATTATTTTTTATAGTAGGATTGTACAAACTAATGGTTTTATTAGAAATTAAACCGGCATAAGCATCTATTCTTTGGAGCAGTATCCCATCGTTAATCTCATATAAAGTAGCTTCTTCAAGGATTATATCGTTTTGGTTTTTATTAGTAAAAGATTTAGCTCTAATAATAAGATCTTTAGTTGGGGAGAGTTTATCTAATAACCAAACATCTCCGCTACTACTAAAAGATATCAGATTATCATTATCTCTGATTTTATTTTCTAAAGTATCAATTTTATTTAATGCCCAAGGAGAGATATGAGCAAGGATTAAAGATGAAAATAAAGAAATTACTAAAGTAATATATAAAAATGGGGAGAAAAATTGCCAAATAGATAAACCGTTAGCTCTAATAATATCTAATTCTCTGGTTAATAATAAACGTTTAGTTGTAAACATGGTGGCAAAAAGAATTACAAAGGCAATTATTTGTTGTAGTAAAGCCGGTATTTTTAGAATAGAAATAAACAATAAAGTAAAAATACCAGAACTAGTTTTCCCAAATTTTCTAATATTTTCTATAAAGTCAGCTGAGGTAATAATTAAACAAATTACTAAACTAAAAATTAAACAATTAAAAAAGAAGCTTTTTCCTACGTAAGCAAATAATTTTTTAGGCAACAAATTCAAAATATCCTTATTTATTCATGATACAATTTTATTTTTATTCATTAAATTTAATGGGTCTAAAACATGTTTAATAGATTTTAAGATATAAAGTTGGTTTTTTGAATAATATTTTTGCATTTCTCTTAAATTTACTAATCCAATACCGTGTTCCGCACTAAAAGTTCCATGCTCTTTAAGTACACGTTTTACTATTAAGGATTTAACCTCATGTTTGTACTTTAAAAAAGCCTCAAGAGTTAGGTTAGAGGGTTGTGAAATATTAAAATGCAAATTACCATCCCCAGCATGCCCGAAAATAATAGGGTTACAATTAGGGACTATATTATAAATTAAAGGCAGTGTACTATTAACAAAATAGCTAATTTTGGAAATAGGCAATGCAATATCATGCTTTAAACTCCCTCCTCCTGCTTTTTGGGCATGAGGGATTAAATTACGTAACTCCCAAAGATTATCATTGTTATGATACACTACAAAACTATCTGTAAATCCTTCTTGTTGTAAGGTTTTTAAATAGTCTGTTATGAATCCGTTAGGTAAGTAATTATATTCTAAACTAAATAAAGCATACCAAGTGTTGGGATCATCTTTAGTATTATGTTGTAATGGGTAAAAACAGTTAGGATACTTTTGTAATACTAGATTTACGCTGTTAGTATTCATAATTTCGAAACTTGCAAGAGGATCTCTGAATTTTTTATAAATCTTAGAGAAAAGTATCATGAGGGTTGTAATATTAGGAGCTCTTAATAATACATTTGTATGGTATTCATATTCTGGGAATATTTTTAAACAAGCCTTGGTAATAACTCCAAGAGTACCTTCTGCTCCGATGAATAGATGTTTTAAATCAGGTCCGATATTCCTTTTTCTTAAGGAGTTAAGGTCGGAAATTATTTTACCACTACTTAATACTACCTCAATTCCCAGAGTTAAATCTCTGGTATTTCCATATTTTAAAGTAGTAATACCACCGGCATTACTAGATAGATTGCCACCTATATAGCAACTTTTCTCAGAAGGCAAAGTAAGAGGGAACAATAAGTTATATTTTGCTAAAAACTCTTTTAGGGTATGAAGTGTCACCCCTGTACCTACAATTATCGTATTATTTTCTATATCTAAGATCGGAAGAGCGTCGTGTAGGGAAAGAG
>NZ_DBKDTU010000170.1:0-7178 GCF_055505085.1 Candidatus Hepatincolaceae symbiont of Strigamia maritima | reverse complement strand
CTTTCCCTACACGACGCTCTTCCGATCTAAAATACTTTTAATAAAGTTTTTAACCTCATTGTATTGAGTATTTAAACTCGGAAGTAAACTCGGTTTAAAATGATCTAGCATAGGAAATAGAAATAAGAGGTAAACTATTAGAAATTCTAAAAGTCCTTTTTTATTGGGATTCTTAACCATTTTAATAGCCCTCATATAAAATTATTATTAGAAATTTTAGAGGTAATCTCTAATATTTTATGCGTTGTAATTTCGTGGAAAAGTAGATACTTAGAACTTAAACGGATAGTTTGCCGTAAAGATTTAGGAATTAATAATATTATTTGGTAAAATAAAGCGGATTCTAAATTTTTTATTTCATTAAGCAAAAAATAATCTCCGATGAGTATTATATGACCTGAATTTTTTCTTTTTAAATTAGCTTTATAACTTATTATTTGGGAAATATTTGTAATAATTTCTGAGGTATAATTATTAATTTGCAAAATGTTATGAATTAATATTGCGTTGTCTTTGTTGTTTAAAAAAATTAGATAGTTATAATGTTGTTGCATAAATGGATTCATAATAATTTTTAAAAATACAATAGTTGATATAAAAAATTTATTAAAGAAATTAACTGCTTACTCTAAGATTAATCTAAATAATAATAATTTGCAACTAAACTGTAATAAAACTATGTAAGTTCTGAAGCGACTAGAGAGAAGCATATTGTTGCTTTATTAACTTTTAAAGTAAGTAATTTTATTAACTTTAAAAGTACTTACTCCCCCTACTCTATTTTATCTATATTTCTTAAGCTATCTCACCTTATGCTGCATATGAATTTAAGTGGTTTATAAAAAAAATATATAATTTTACTTTTAATGTGAAAGATTTAAAGTAAAGCATTAAGGGAGTTGATTAAGAAATATTTCTAGTTAATTAATTTTTAAGCTTGGGACTAAAAGAGAGATTAATTTTTTCCAGCATAATTTTAACTAAGTGTTTTTTAGAAGTAATAATTTTTTCCTGAGAAGCTTTTTCCTGAGAGGTATTACTAAGAATATGAAAAGTACCTTCAAGTACTCCTAAAGTTTCCTCAGAATTAGCTATAATGAAATCTAAATTTTTTTCTTGCAATTTTTTGAGAGCTTCTGCTACTAAATTTTGTGTTTCTAAGGCGTATCCTATAAGAATCTTATTTTGTTTATTATGACCTAATTCTTTAAGGATATCTATATTTTCTATTAGTGCTATATCAGAGGCTTGACTTGAATTTTTTTTGATTTTTTGCGTAGCTATGGTTTTAAATTTATAATCTGTAATAGCAGCAGTAGCTACTACTATATCGGCTGTAGAATAGTGGTTTAGTACTTGCTGATACATATCTGCAGCGGTTTTTACCGTAATATGCTTAATTCCTGAGATTTTGGGTAATGTATTCTCTCCTATAATAAGAGTTACTTGCATTTCTAAATATTTTGCCATATTTGCAAAATACCAACCTGTAAGTCCTGTTGCACTATTTGTTAGAAATCTAATTGGATCTAAATATTCCTGAGTTTTACCTGCTGTAATTAATATATGTTTTCCTTTTAAATAACCTAAAGATACATCTTTTATTGCTAAATAAGTCTCTATATCCAGTATAATTTGCTCTTCAGTCCTAAGCCGACCAGTTCCTAAGATATTACAAGCTAAAAATCCGGTATCTGCTTCTATAATATGATAATTTTTAAGAGTTTTGAGATAAGTTAAATTCTTTTCTAAGATAGGATTTTTATACATATTCTCATTCATACTCAGAGCAAAAAACACAGGGATAACACTGGCACTAATTAGTGTGGAGATCAAATCATCAGCAATACCGTTTGCTATTTTTCCTATAATATTATAGCTAGTAGGAGCAATTAAAATTAAGTCTGCATTTTGTGCCAGAGTAGTATGAATCAGGGCATCAGCAAAGGTATCGGTAATGGTTTTTTTATGAGTTAAACTTTCAAATACCAGTGGTGAGATAAATTTTTGAGCATGTTTGCTCATTACTACCGTTACATTATAGTTTAATTTTATTAGCTGAGAAACTATGTTGGGGGTTTTATAGGCAGAAATACTACCAGTAACACAAATTATAATATTGAGCATAGTTTTTTCATTATTGTTGAGATACAAATTTAGTCTAACATAAATCTGTTTTTAAGAAAAGCTATGTTATATTTCTTAAATAAAACTTCATAAAATCATTATAGGGTTATTATTACAAATATTACATATTTTTTTATAATTAGCTTTTGTTTCTAATAAAGCTAAATATATTTAATAATTCTATGATTTTTAGCATTGTTCACTAACAATCCCATACTCTGGAATTTGCTTCTATTAATAAGTTTTTCTAAAGTTGTGTTAAGCAACTGCATTAAACGAAATATTATTAATAATATGGTTCTTTATTCAAGAAAAAAATGTTACACTATTTTAACTTTTTAAAAAGTTGCTAAAATCAAGAATAATCTTCTAAAAAAGGATTTCTTCTAATGACAAAAAATAATTATACTCTAGCAATTAGTTTAGGATTTATAGCATACTTTTTTTATGCTATAATGGATGTTGTTATTAAATTTTCTCGTAATTTCTATCAAGATATTTCTTTCTCGGTATTTTATTTTTATATTAATTGGTTAATTTGTATATTTTTATTAACTTTCGGGGTCTTAATCTACAAGCAGAAGTTCTTTATCATTAAAAATAAACTTTTTGTTTTAATAAGATCAGTAGTTAATGTTATGGTATCTATCTTAGCTTTTATTACCCTTCCGTTAGTACCATTAGATATTTACTATGCAATTATTTTTACAACTCCGATTATTGCCGACTTAATAGCAGTTTTTTTTCTAAAGGAAAGATTTAGCAGATATAGAATACTTGTAGCTGTATTAGGTTTTATAGGAGTTTTATTAATTACTAATCCATTTGCCATTCTAAATAAACCTATTATTCCTATAGTATTAGCTTTAGGTATAGCTCTTTTAGATGCTTGCTCTGTGGTGATTACTCGTAAATATTTACAAAAAGAAAATGCTTTTAGTATAGCCTTTTTTACATTTTTTTTAGGAGGATGTTTAAGTATTTTCATTTTATTATTCTCCCAAACTAAACTTTTTATGGTTAGTTCTAATGTTTTTGGAATATTTATGATAATTGCTTTTTGTAATTGTTGTGCCCTAATAGCCTTTATTAAGGCTTATCAAACTGCACAAGTACAAATTGTTAGTCCTACTGAATATTCTTTAATGTTATTCGGTATTTTCTTCGGCTATTTAGTATTTAATGAACTCCCTACTCTGATTACTTTGGTAGGTTCTTTAATTATTATTGCTAGTAGTAGTTATCTTGTGTTAAATAGCAAAAAATTGAAATAACAGAGTTTAGAGAAACTTAGTATTTGCAATGCTACTAAATTGCTATTATAATTAGTGATTGTTAAAATTGAACCTATAATATGGATTTGTGGTATAGATGAAAGATAATAAGCTTTTTCTAGGGATTATTATAGGCTTAATATCGTATTTTTTTTATACGATGATGGACGTTATAGTAAAATTTGTGCGAACTTACAAAGAACTTCCTTTCCCGGTATTTTATTTTTATATTAATATCATTACTAGTATTTTTCTGCTTATAGTAGGATATTGTGTTCATAGAAAAGCTTTTTTTAAGGTTAAAAGTAAGTCTTTTGTTATTCTAAGAGCTACCTTAAGCTTAACAAATTTTGGATTAGCCTTTATAGCCGTAGTATTAATCCAGCTTGATGTGTATTATTCCATAATTTTTACTACCCCAATGATGGCTTTTTTATTAGCTATGCTATTTTTAAAAGAAAAAAGTACTATTAGTAAAATAATAGCTTTATTCGGTGGTTTTATAGGGGTATTGATTCTTACTAATCCTTTTGGTGCTAATTTAGAAAGTAAAGATATACTACCTATTCTTTTAGCCTTAGCTGTAGCTCTGGGTACAGCAGGTTCCATGATTGTAGTTAGAAAATATTTACAAAATGAAAAACCCTTAAGTGTTACTTTTTATACTTTTATTTTAAGTAGTGTGGCAAGTATCCTGCTATTGTTATATACTCGTACCCCTTTAATTTTAATAGATATTGAAATTATATTTTTACTAATTATTACTGCGATTTGTATTTCTATGGGTTCCATGTGTTTTGTAAAAGCTTACCAAATGGCACCCGTACAGATTATTAGCCCTCTTGAATACTCTCAAATGCTATGGGGAATAATTTTTGGTTATTTATTATTTCATCATATCCCTAGTGTGAGTACATTAATAGGTTCTGCTATTATTATTGCCAGTAGTTCATATATTGTATTAAGTAAAAGAACCTGATAATTAAGGAATAAATACTAATGAGAAAAGCTATAGTTTTTGCTATTATTAGTTTTAGCAGTTTTTCTTTAATGAATGTTCTTAATAAAGTAGCTTTGGTAAAACTAGAGATTAGTTTTGTTAGTTATTTTTTTTATTTAAAACTCACAGCGTTATTAGTACTAACAATATTTGGAATCATTACTAGTAAATCAGTTAAGTTCTTTAAGCCTATAAACCCTAAAATAGTTGTAATTAGGGCTGTGGTTTTAGCTATTAACACTATATGTGTTACTTTAGCGGTTTATTATTTACCGTTAGATATACTTTATTCTATTCTCTTTATTTTACCGATTGCCGCCGTAGTTTTATCTTATTTTATGTTGAATGAAATTATTACAAAACAGCATTTATTGTATATTATTTTAGGTTTTGCAGGGGTTTTAGTAATAATTAATCCTTTTAGTGAGTTCAATAAAAATCTGCAGATAATAGGAGTAATCTTAGCACTAATTACTGTGATAACCGGAGCTTACGGAGGGGTTATTGTGAGAAAACATCTTATTAATGAAAATCCTTTAACTCTGGTTTTTTATGTTTTTTTAATAACGGGCATTAGTTCTATTTGCTTTTCTTTATATAAGTACGGCTTTATTCTTGTTGTTCCGAATTTTATCCAAATTCTGCTTATTTTCTTTGCCTCTATATGTACTAGTGTAGGATCAATTTTTTATATTAAGGCTTATCAGGAAGGAGCAGCTAAATTTGTAGCCCCTATACAATATATTCAAATTTTATATGGTAGTATTTTTGGTTATTTTATTTTTAATGATTTAATAAATTATTATACTATTTTAGGTATCATAATAATTATTATAGCTACATATAAAATAAACAAGATAAAGGAATAAATGTTTTCTAAGACAAAAAAAATAGGAATTCTCTTCTCTTTTCTGGGTTTTTCAGCCTTTGCTTTTATGGATGTAATTAATAAGTTTATCCTAAACATTGCAGTATTGCCTTTTGTAAGTTTTCTAATTTTTTTAGATATTAGCATATTAATTTTTATATTATGTATAGGAGTTTGGCAAACTCGCTTAAGTTTCTTTAAAAGTTCTAAGGGTTGGTATATTTTTGTACGTTCTATTTTTAGCGTTTTAAATACTATTTTCTCTTTATTGGCTATTTCACAGCTACCTCTATATATTTTTTATCCTATAATTTTTATGCAACCTTTAATTGCTGCTATCTTAGCTATTAGTTTTTTAAAAGAAGCAATAAATTTAACTAAAATTATGTTAATAATAGTTGGGTTTATTGGGGTTTTATTTGTAATTAACTCATGGCAATATAGTATCAATATCCCATATTTAGGGATATCTTTTGCAGCATTGGTAGCCTTGAGCGGTGCTTGTAGCGGTTTAGTTGTAAAGAAATTTTTACCCTATGAGAAGGTAACAACTATAGGATTTTACAATATTTTATTAAGTTTAGTGATGGCTAACCTATATATATTATTTAGCACTGAAAAAATTGTTATACCAAGTAATGCTCAGTTAGGATTAATCATAATTGCCGGTAGTTTAGCCACTATAGGAATTATTCTTTTTATGAAATCATACCAATTAGCTACGGTACAATCAATATCTCCTATGCAATATAGTCAGTTAGTTTGGGGGATTATTTTAGGGTATTTCATTTTTAATGATATTCCTAAAATAGATACAATAATAGGGGCAATTATTATTATATTTGCTAATGTTGCAATGGTTTATTATACTAAAGAAAAAGAAGATAAAAAATAAGAAATTGAATATATGAGAAAAACATGAAGTATTTTAGATTATTTATTCTATATTTATTCTTATTAGTAGTAAAGGTATATGCCGTAGATAATGATATATATGAAAAAATTAACCAAGATCAAACATTATCACTAAAAGATAAATTATTATTTGTTGCTAGTATTGAAAATGATTTAACCCGTATTAATAATTTACTTAATAAAAATGAAGTTAACTTAAATGTTACTGATATGGATGGTGTTTCTCCTTTAATGTTAGTTGCCCAATACGGTACTAATACAGTAATAATACAAACTTTAATAAATAATGGTGCAAATGTTAATGCACAAGATAATGCCGGTAATACTGCAGCGATATATGCCACAAGAAATGCTAATACAGAAATGCTGGGAGAACTTATTAATAAAGGAGCTGATGTAAATATTGTCAATAATGATTTAGAGAGTCCCCTATTATTAGCAGCTAAATATGGTAGTGTTCACATGCTAAAGTCTTTACTTAATGCCGGTGCTACTTTAAATTATCAAGATATCTACGGTAATAATGCCTTGATTTATGCATTTGATAATGCTAAAGATAAACACCTGATAGTAGAGCTTTTAACTCAAGATTTTGTTCAGGTTAACACTAAAAATAAAGCAGGTAATTCTCCGTTAATAGTAGCTATGCAAAAAGAAACAGATTTTACAGTAATTTCTGATTTAATTAAAGCAGGTGCTGATATTAATTATCAGAATAAAAGGGGTTATAATGCCATAATGATGGCTATTATGAATAATAAAAGCCTTGCTATTATTAAGATGCTTTTAGGAGTTAAAAAAATTAATCTTAAACTTAAAGATAATGAGGGAAATAATGTGTTGTTACTGGCTGCTTTATATAATAATGAGCTTAAAACCTTTGAAACACTTCTAAATACTTCTAGAGTTACCACTAATATCATTAATAAAAAAGGTTATAATGCTCTAATGGCTGCTATTGCCAATAAACAAGATATTAATATTATAGAAATTT
>NZ_DBKDTU010000169.1:0-1571 GCF_055505085.1 Candidatus Hepatincolaceae symbiont of Strigamia maritima | reverse complement strand
TTTTAATAGAAATATAAATTTTAAAAAAATACCCCTATAAGTCCCATAAAATAAGGCTTATAGAAGTATAAGTAGATTACGTTAAAATTAAGGAGAAATGCCCCCTAATTTCAACTAGATTCTCTAATCTTTTTTAATAAGATCAGAAATTGCTAATTCAGTTATATGATTTTGTTTGATTAAAAGATTAGATTTACATCGAGTGCATTTTATTTTTACAGATGTATTATTTGGATTTGGTTTATATGAAATTTCAAATAATTTTTTTATTTAACATTTGATGCATCTTATATTTTTAAAGTTTGTCATAATTAGACTCCTTGTTTAAAGTTAATGTTAATAATGATAAAAATATGCAATATTTAATAGCATTACTAAACATTATAAATCTAAAAAGCTACAATATAAAACTAATTCTTTTGTGATAATATCAAGGATTTATGTTTTTTTAAGATATCAGCTACTGTTAGGGATGGTTTTTTTTCTCTTTCTTCTATTAATGATTGGTAGATACCCATAAAAAATCTACCTTTAGGGGAAAACTTATACTCTTTAGCAAATTTTAAACATTCATCTACCACTTCATCCCATAAATCTAAATCAAAATGAGAAGATACATTAACATGCTCTATATTACCTGTTAATAACCAATCTATAGATTCGTCTAAACATTCTGCTAGAAATACAAGGGTTTCATAATCAGGCTGAGCTCTGCCTGTAATCCAGTTGTTTAGGTTAACCCTATTAATATTAAATTTTGTAGAAAATGCCACTTGGGTTTTAAATTTCTTTCCAATTATAAACTTTAATCTATCCCCAAAATCTTTTCTTATGTCATTTTGCATTGAAAATCCTTAATTTTTTAAAAATAGTTTATAAAATAAGATTTTAACATTGATATATTTGTAAAATAAGCATAATCTTATATTATAAACTAAATAAATTAATATATCTTTTTATATAAGATAGCAAAAAAAGATATATAAGGGAATATTTAAAATACGGAAGTGTTATGGAAATTAAGAAAATCAAGGCAATGCTCTTAGAAAAGGATATCAGTTTTGTAGATATAGATAGAAAGTACGGGCTTAATTATGGTGGTGCTAGGAGATGTTTAAGTTATCCTCGTGAAGATGCAGAAAGAGCTATAGCTAAGGAATTAGAGATAGAGCTTAAAGTTATTTTTCCAGAAAGATACGATGAGAAAAATAATAGATTAAGACCAATACCTATGAAGTTTTATGAATATAAGAAAGAAATAAGACAAGAAATAAAAGGTTAGTAAGCAGATGTTAAAAGAATATTTTTCTATCGCTGAGATATTAGAATTAAAACTAGAAGGTTATCTAGATAGAAGAAATCTAGAAATTAAAGTTAGTGCAGAAAACTGGTTATTTAGAACTGCAAACTCTGAAAGTTGGTTGTTTCAAATGGCTAAGATGCCGAACTCAGACAAACCAGTACGTGAATACCACATCTCTAACTTTCCAGCTTCTGTGCGAGAAAAGATAGTAGTAAGATTATTAGAGAGAGCAAAAAAAGAGGCAAGAATAAACGGGAAAAACATTAAA
>NZ_DBKDTU010000168.1:0-7204 GCF_055505085.1 Candidatus Hepatincolaceae symbiont of Strigamia maritima | reverse complement strand
GATTTCCCTAGAAAGCGTTTAAATATTACCTATGACATTGCAGAAACTGTAAGAAATTTTGTTATATAATAGGTTAAGAATGGAGTTCTTAAAAAGATTGAAAATTATTGAAAATATGGTTATAATTAAAGGTATTTCAAAAAATTAAACTATTAAATAAGGAAATAAGCATTGAGTGATGATAGTAATTTATTAGCTAAAGAAGATATTAAAATAGTTCATATAGAAGAAGAAATGCAAAAATCTTACTTAGATTATGCTATGAGTGTAATTATAAGTAGGGCATTACCTGATGTTAGAGATGGGTTAAAACCGGTACATAGAAGAATCATTTATTCTATGTATGAAAATGCTTTTTGGCATAATAAACCTTTTAGAAAATCTGCAAGAATAGTCGGTGACGTAATAGGTAAATATCATCCTCACGGAGATAGTGCAATTTACGGTGCTATGGTACGTATGGCACAAGATTTTTCCCTAAGATTACCCCTAATTGACGGGCAGGGTAACTTTGGGTCTATGGATGGTGATAATGCTGCGGCAATGCGTTATACTGAAGCTAGAATGGCATTGTCTGCTGAATATTTAGTAAATGATTTAGATAAAAATACTGTAGATTTTAAACCTAATTATGATGACTCCATATATGAACCAAGTGTTATGCCGGCGATGTATCCTAATTTGTTGGTAAATGGAGCTAGTGGTATTGCTGTAGGAATGGCTACTAATATTCCTTCTCATAACTTAGGAGAATTAATGGATGCTCTCTTAGCTTTAATTGATAATCCTAGTTTAGAAATAGAAGAATTAATGCAATATATTCCGGCTCCTGACTTTCCTACAGGTGGTAGAATAATTGGTACAAGTGGGGTTAAACAAGCTTTTAGAACAGGGCGTGGTTCCTTTAATGTTTGTGGAGTTGCTAGAATAGAAGATGCTAAGAAGAATCGTAGTACTATTATAATTTCAGAAATCCCTTGGCAGGTAAATAAATCTAAATTAGTAGAGGAAATTAGTAATTTAAAAGAAAAAGCTAATAATAAAGATTTAGATGTTATTAGTGCAGTACGTGATGAATCCGATAGACATGGGGTAAGAATTGTTATTGAACTTAAAAAAGATGTAGAACCTGAAATAGTAATTAATTATTTACAAAAATATACATCTTTTCAAGTGTCTTTTAGTGTTAATATGCTAGCTATTAATAATGGTGTTCCTAAATTAATGAATGTTAAAGAGGTACTTGAGGCTTTTATTCTTTTCAGAAGAGAAGTAGTTAGGAAAAGAACACTATATTTATTAGATAAAGCCAGAGCAAAAGCACATATTTTAGCCGCTTTAGGAGTAGCTGTTGAAAATATAGATGAAGTTATTGAATTAATTAGAAGTTCAGAAAATCCTGCTCAGGCAAAAGAACGTTTAATAGCAAAAACTTGGAAAGCAGGTAGCATTACACCTTATATTGCCTTATTAGATGAAGCAGATAGACAAGTAATTGATGGTAATTATACTTTATCTGAAGTTCAGGCAAAAGCAATTTTAGATTTAAGATTACATCGTTTAACCGGTTTAGAGAGAGAAAAAATAATTACTGATTTACAGGAATTAAGTGAGGAAATTAAAGGATATTTGAGAATATTGGGAAATACTAATGTACTTTTACAAAGAATTAAAGATGAAATTATTACTACTAAAGATAAATTTGCTACTAAACGAAAAACTCAAATAGAAGAACAGCAAGATGAGTTATCAGAAGAAGATTTTGTACAAGAAGAAGATATGATTGTAACTATTAGTAGCGGAGGGTATATAAAAAGAGTACCTATTTCTACTTATCGCTCACAAAGACGCGGTGGCAAAGGTAAAATTGGTATGTCAACTAAAGAAGAAGATGTAGTTACGGATGTTTTTATAGTAAATACGCATGATAATATACTATTTTTTAGTTCAAAAGGTATGGTGTATAAATTGAAATGTTTTAAGATACCTGAGAGTCAACCTCAAGCACAAGGTAGAGCTTTAATTAATCTCTTAGCTATTGAAAAATCAGAAACTATTACCACTATATTACCACTCTCAAAAGGAATTAATGAAGAACAAGAAATGGTATTTATTACAACTCAAGGTAATATTAGAAAAAGTAATATTAAAGATTTTTTGAATATTCCTAATAAAGGTAAAATTGCTATGAAATTAGAAGATGAGGATTTGCTTGTTGGGGTATTAGTAATAGATGATTCTAAGGATATACTAATTAATACTAAATTAGGAAAAGCTACCAGATTTAATTCTAAAACTCTGAGAGTTATTGCCAGCCGTAATTCTTCCGGAGTTAGAGGTATTAAATTACAAAGTAGTGATATTGTAATTAATATGTCTTTATTACGACATGAAAAAATAGAAGAGTCTACAGTACGAGATGAATACTTAAAATATGCAGGAGCTCAAAGACGCGGAGAAACTCCGCCTAATGTTAGTTTATCTAAAATACAATTAGAAGCATTGGCACAAGGAGAAGAATTTATTTTAACTGTAACTTCAAATGGTTTTGGAAAAATCAGTTCAGCTTATGAATATAGAATTACTGGTAGAGGATGTAGTGGCTTTTTTAGTTGTAAATTATCTAAGAAAAATGGATATGTTGTTGCCTCTTTTGTAGTAGAACAAAGTGATGATATTATTATTGTAAGTAATCAAGGGCAAATTATTAGAATTCCTATACAAGGAATTAGGATTGCTGGTAGAGTTTCTCAGGGAGTTATTTTATTTAAATTAAATAAGAAAGAAGAAGTAGTATCAGTTAGTAAATTTGTACCTATTGATGATATATCATTAGAAAAGTTGCATACTGATGAAGAAACTGCATCAGAACTTGAATCTTTACTTATTATTAATAATAAAGATGATACAGCAATTTCAAAACCTAATTCCTCTAAGAAAGATGAAGATCCTAAAGGAGATTTGTTTAATTAAACATAAGAATCTTATTAGACTTAGTATTTAAGAATTTTTATAAAAATCTATAATAACTAATAAATGAATGAATTATAATAGAGTAAAGGGTAAACTCTTATGGTTAACTTAATAGGAATGTATGCAGGTTCTTTTGATCCTATTACCTTAGGGCATCTGGATATTATTAGTAGATCTTCTAAATTAGTAGATAAGCTAATCATAGCAATAGGGCATAATCCTAATAAAAACAAAGATTCTTTATTTACAGCCTATGAGAAACTAGAAATCATTCAAGAATGTATACAGGATTTTTCAACAGATATCAAAAAGAAACTAGAAATAGAAATATTTAAAGGATTGTTAATAGACTTTGCTGAAAAAAAACAAGCTAAAATTATAATTCGCGGGATTAGAGCTTTATCTGATTTTGATTTTGAATTTACTTTAGCAGGAGTTAATTCTAAATTAAATCATGAAATAGAAACAATTTTTTTTATGGCCTCAGAAAATAAACAATTTATTAGTTCTCGTTTTGTTAAAGAAGTAGCCTCATTAGAAGGAGCTTTAAATTTTTTTGTTCCTCCTTTAGTAATTGATAGATTAAAAAAAAAATATCATAACTAAACTAATATATTGCTAACTATTAGATCTTCATTTATCAGTACATACTATAGAAAGAAGAAATCTTGAAACTTATATTAGCTTTATTAATAGATAAAAGTAAAAAGTAGTTAATAGATTTGACTAGTACTTCTAAAGTTTTATAATAGTTATATATATTTCTAGGACTTGTAACACTTTCTTTAGTATTTAGTAAACCAATTAAAAAAATGTAATATATTTTTGTAAAAATATATTACACTAAATAATATTCTATAAATCATTAGGACATTTTATGCAGAAACCAAGAAGTTTTTATAAAAAGTTTTTTTGGCTGGCTTTACCGCTCTCAGCTCAACAATTAATAGCAGTATCTTTAAATTTTATTGATAATATTATGGTTGGTCAACTAGGAGTGAATGCAATTGCAGCGGTATCTTTTGCTAATAAATTTTATTTTGTTTATATATTAGTTTTATATGGTGCTTTTTCTGGGGTAGGAATCTTTATTGCACAATATTTTGGTAAAAAAGATTTTATTATAATTAGAAAAATTTTTGGATTAAGTATTATGAGTGCAATAGTTATTGCTTTGAGCTTTACAGTTATTACTTACATAACTTCAGTATTTATTATTAGTTTATTCACAAAGGATATTATAGTATTGGATTTGGGTAGTAATTATCTAAAAATTATTGCTCTGAGTTTTTTATTTACGGCAATATCTTTTTGTATTACAATGACTCTTAGAGCAATAACTATTAATTCTCCAGCCTTAATAATTACGATTATTACTACCATAGTTAATACAGTATTAAATTATTTATTAATTTATGGTAATCTTGGCTTTCCAAGATTAGAAGTAGAAGGGGCAGCCATTGCAACGCTTATTGCGAGGACAATAGAAGTTTTATGCTTTTTAGGTTTACTTTTTTATAAAAAGTATAATTTAATAGGAAAGATTAAAGAATATTGGGGATTAAGTTTTGAAATCATTAAACGTACAATTAAAGTTAGCACCCCAGTATTTTTCACAGAATTTGCTTGGGGGTTAGGAACATTTGTTTTAAGTGTTGCTTATGCAATACCAGGCACAAATACAGCGGCATCTATTGCTATTGCTGATATAATAATAAATATTGGGGTAATAATTTTCATGGGAATTAGTAATGCTGCTGGGATAATATTAGGACAAACCATAGGTGCAGGAAAAAAATCCCAAGCTGCTTTAATGAGTAAATATATTCTTAAAATAGCTGTTTTCTGTAGTACTTTAACTGTAGTATTATGTTTAATTGCTATATATCCGGTAATTAATATTTATAATATCTCAACAGAAGTACAAGTAATGTCTATTAAAGTATTATTAGTTACCTCAGTTGCAATGTTTTTTAAGATGATGAATTGGACTTTATTAATTGGAATTCTGCGTGCCGGAGGAGATACCAAGATAGCTTTTTTACTTGATACTGGATTTTTATTTTTGTATGCTGTTCCTATGGCTTTTTTTGCCATAATAGTACTAAATTTAGAAATTTATTGGGTAGTACTGTTAGTATACTTTGAAGAAGTCATAAAACTTAGCTTTGCAATTTTACGCTATATCAGTAGAAAATGGTTAGTTGATTTAACTAAGAAAGCTTAATAGGTAAATTATTATTTCAGAGTTCTATAAATACATTCCTATAATTATTGTTGCCCAAGATTATTATTTCCTAATAAGGCGTTAAGCATAACTTCCTGATTAATATGAATATTAAATTTTTTTGTTAAAAGATCATAATACCCAAAAAGTAAATCTTCTTTATATTCTTGAAGGTTTTTAGCCATAAAGTTTAAAGCTTCTTGATTTTGTGTTTGATTTTTATTAAACATGGTAATTTTCGGAGTTCTTATGTTAGTTACTATTCCTACAATAACTGTACCGTCTTTTAGTTGACCTTTAATAGGTGTATATTTTTTAGTAGTATAAATAGTATTTAATGTATCTGCATCAAAAGTTTGATTAGCTCTGGTAATATTAATATTTCTAGGTAATTTAACTTTTTTATAATCCTTACTTAAATCTAAGATAAGTTTACTACTTAAGGTATTAACTTGTTCATCAAGCTGTTGTTTATTCCAAATAAGCATTAATTCAGGTTTAATATCTTTAATATCCTTGATAAATTGCGGAGTAATATTAGTAATTTTTATAGCTAATAAAATATTGCTATCAGTATCAATAACAGTAGGGGTTTGATTTTTAGAAGAAGCAAAGATAGTTTTTAATACCTTAGGATTTTCAGTAATTCCCTTAAGATATTTGTGATTTTGGTCTTGATTTAAACTATTAATAGATGACAAAGTTGTAAACTTTGCCCCTTTTAAAGTAGTAGTAGCATCTTTTAGAGAAACATTATTTAGTAATATTATATTTGTAAAATCATTTTTTAGATTATCTTTAAATTCTGCTTGTTTGTTTGCTTCTATTATTTGGGTAATTTGTGTTTTTACTTCTTCAAGGGATAGAGGAGAGGCAGTTAAGATTTTATTTACGTATAGAATATGCCATCCTACAGGTGTTTCTATCGGTTCTTGAAATTGTTCCGCTCCTACATTAAAAGCTATGGATGAAATATTAGGAGGCAGATCTTCTTTAGAAATTTTTCCTAATTTTATTATATCATATTTGGAGGTTATATCTTCTAATTTAGTATTTTTAATTTCATTAAAAATTTTATTTGCTTTATCTAAGTTACTTACTAAAATTTGGCTTACTTCTCTTTGTTCTTCTTCTAAATAATTATTCTTATGTTTATTATAGTAGTCTTCTAATTCGGATTTAGTTACTTTTATTTTAGTAAGCAGTGGATCTATGTTAAGTGTTAATAGTTCTACCGATCTGGTTTCTAGTTGGGTAAAACTTTCTTTATTAGCATCTCTTATTTGTAATAAATTGGTATCTGTTGGTTTTTTTAGATCTTTAATAGATTCTCTTAAAATCTGAGTATAATGAAAGGTTCTATTCTGATTCAGCGCTTGTAAATTTAATATGGCTATATCTTTTGGTATATATAAAACATTTAAGATTGTACTGAGTAATTGTTCTCTTATAACATCATTTCTAAGATTATCTAAATATAAGGATTCTGAACCAAAAACAGTACTTACCTGTTGTTCAAAACGTTCTCTATTAAAAGTACCATCCTCATTTTTAAAGTAAGGAACACTAGCAATTATTTTAAATAATAGTTCGTTATTAGCGGTCATTTTTAAACTTTTAGCCTCATTTGCAAATAAAGAACTTGAGATGTGTTGTTGGATTATTCTATTGATAATACTTTGTAAAATAAAAGGATTTTGGCTAATAAGTGCTTGATTCTGATTAACTAAAGAATTATATTCTGCAAAGATTAGTCTTGGGGTAGTTTCAATACCTCCGACTTTTAGCCAAGTATTCGAATTTTGTACTTGATTTTGCATAACATACTCACTAATAACCCAAGGAATCATACTTATTGCTATTAAAATTATTATGGAACTAACAACGAATTTCTTTAAATGAAGTTTTATAAACGCAAAAATTTTAGTCATGTGAGCCTTTAAGTATTTAATAAATTTTATTACATGATAAATTTAAAAATAGTAAAAATCAATATTTGATTTA
>NZ_DBKDTU010000167.1:0-7246 GCF_055505085.1 Candidatus Hepatincolaceae symbiont of Strigamia maritima | reverse complement strand
TATATACTAAATAATTGCTAATACTTATACTGTATACCTAATCCTAATAATAAACTAAAAGATTAGACATCTTTTGCCTTAAATCTTTTAAAGAAAAAGTTATATAAGGTATAAGTGTTTTGTCTTACTTTTAAGGAATACTTTAAGAAATAGGAGTTGGGTATGAATGGAAAATTATATATTTTGCTAAAGAATCGTGGTTATAGCTAAATAGTCTATTTAAGGCATTATCTATAAATTTAGGGAATACGCTAATTCTCTACTTTGTCTTAAAAATCATAAAAATTCCTAATTATGAACTCCTTAGTATAGCATCACAATGTTTGGTAATATGTTGAATGATTTTATTACTCAACTCTTGAATCTCAATATCGGTTAGAGTTTTATCAAATGGTTCAATGGCAACACTAATCGCTATAGACTTCATACCTTCTGGGATATCTCTACCACTAAAAACATCAAAAATCTTTATATTTTTAATTAGTTTTTTATCAACTGCTTTAGCTATCTTAATGATTTCAGTAGCAGGCAGAGTTTGTTTTACTAAAAATGCAAAGTCTCTGACTAAAGGCATTAAATCAGAAATTACTGCTACCGGTTTTAAATAATTATTCTTTGCTTTACTAATTGGTAACTGCTTTAAAAGCAATTCTGCCATTATAATATTTTCTTTTAAGTTTAATTTATGTTTTAAGAAAGGGTGAATCTCTCCGAAATAACCTATAATATTATCTCTTCCCAAAGACAAACTTGCTGACTTCGTACTATGATAATACTTTGGTAGATTATTCGTACTAATGGTAAGATTATCCGGATTAAAGCATAAATGTTGTATTAGAATAAAGAGCTCACTCTTAGCATTAAAAATAGTATAAAAAATATCAGTATTTTCCCAATGCTTAGTAAGTTTTTTACCTGACATTACAAAGGCTGCAACAGTTTCTTCCCCACTACTATTTTGAGTGGTATTATTATAAACATCAGCGATTTCAAAAAATTTTAAGTTAAAGTAGCCTTTATTATTATTAGTAGCTATATTATTCACTAAACTCGGTATAAGGGAGCTCCTCATTATTGAGAATTCCTCACTCAGAGGGTTGCTTAATTCTATTTCTTCGTTATATAGAGAATAAATTTTAGCCAAATTTTTATTTATAAAAGATAAATTAATGACTTCTAAAAACCCCTGAGTTGCCAAAGCTCTTTTGGCTAATAAGGTTCTCTCATAGAAATCTGTAAAGATTTTTTCTGTTTGCTCATGGTATGGTATAGGTGCTAATGGAAGGTTATTTACCCCGTAAATCCTGATTACTTCTTCTACTAAACATTGTTTGCTATCTATATCTTTTCTAAACTTAGGAATTTCTATTCTCAAATTTTCTATATTAATTTGCTCTACTCCAAAACCTAACCCTAAGAAAATATTTATTACCTTATCAAGGGAAAACTCAATCCCACTTAATTCTCTAAGATAATTTAAATTAAATTCTATTACCAATGGAGTGATTTCTTGTGTTTGCATAATAAGAGGATACTTAGCTTTCCCCCCGCAAACACCTAATACTAAAGCAATACTATATTCTAAAATCTGCTCAATCTCTGCCTCATTAGTGCTACGCTCAAAACGATAGGCAGCATCAGTATTCAGATTCAAAGCTCTTTTAGCTAAGGCAATTTTGGTTTTGTTGAAACTACCGCATTCTAAAACTACTTCCGTAGTATCAAAACTGCAAGCACTCTGTATACCTCCTAAAATACCTGCTATAGCTTCTATTTTATTATTAATAGTAATAATAGGAGTATTTGTTTGTAGAAAATATTCTTTATTATCAAGTCCTGTAAAACTATGTTCGGATTTACTTAAATCCACCCTAAAATTTAAATTATTTAAGGTAGCTTTGTCATAAAAATATAGAGGCTGATTCACATCAAACATAATAAAGCTAGCTAAAGCAACTACTGTATTATTGGGTTTTATACCGATAATTTCTAAGTAATTACTAATATTTTCTGGTAATTTAGCTTTATTATTTAAAGCAAAGAGTTCACATAAAGCAAATTTAGTAGATATGTTAGGATTCAATTCCAGAGAAAGAGAAAATTTATCGTTAGTAAGAGAAGGTATATCCTGTGCAAAAGTAACTTTTTTATATTTTAGCGGTTTCAAAGTTCCTATACCAAAAGCCGCTAAATCTCTGGCAATTCCTCTTACTCCGAGTAAATCACCTCTATTGGGAGTAATTTTAACCTCAATTAATATATCATCTCTACCTATAGCTTTTGCTGCTAGTTCTCCCACAGAAAAATCTTTATTTACTTCTATAATTCCCTCATCCAAACCATCCAAAGAGAGTTCTGAGAAAGACAATAACATTCCCTCACTTTTTTCTCCTCTAATATTAGTAGGTTTCAAGGTAATTTTACTCCCCGGTATATAAGTATTAAGAGGTGCATAAATTACTTTAATATCTGCCTTAGCATTTGTTGCTCCGCACACTATTTGTAAGATCCCGTCCTTGGTTTTTACTTCACAAACTTTTAATCGATCGGCATTAGGATGAGGATTTGTTGCAATAATATGAGCAACAGAAAAATCTTTAAAAAGATATTGATAATTAATAATATTCTCAACTTCAACTCCGATATTAATTAGAGCTTCAGTAATCTCCTTTAAATGTGCTGTTGTATCTAAATGCTCCTTCAACCAATTAAAAGTAAATTTCATTAGTTAAGACCCCACACTAAATTCGGTATTTTTAAAAAATCAAAACCATAGTGTTCTAGCCACCTCACATCATTCTCAAAAAAAGCCCGTAGGTCAGAAAAACCGTATTTAAGCATAGCTATTCTTTCAATCCCTATCCCAAAAGCAAAACCACGATATAATTCAGGTGATAGTCCGCAGTTAACAATAACTTTAGGATGAACCATACCACAGCCTAATATCTCTAACCAACTTTCTCCTTCACCGATAATAAGTTGCCCGTTCTTTTTAGCACAAGCTACATCAAACTCAAATGATGGTTCGGTAAAAGGAAAATAACTCGGTCTAACTCTTAAAGATAAATTCTTTAATCCAAAGAATTCCTGACAAAAATTATATAAAACTCCTTTTAATTGAGGAATATTAACAAATTTATCAATATATAAACCCTCTACCTGATGAAACATAGGAGAATGAGTAGCATCATAGTCATTTCTATAGGTTTTACCTGGAACAATAATCCTAAGAGGTAGTTCTTGTTTAGACATTTCCCTAATCTGTACTGTAGAAGTATGAGTTCTTAAAACTTTACGTAATCCTAAATCATCTTTAGCATTAAGATAAAAGGTATCATGTTCCTGCCTCGCTGGGTGATACTGTGGAATATTCAAGGCGGTAAAATTATGCCAATCATCTTCAATATCAGGACCACTTTTTACTACAAAACCTAAGTTACCGAAAATTGCAATAATTTGTTCAATTGTATTTGAAATAGGATGTAATTTACCAAGTGACTTATTCTGTACCGGCAAAGTAACATCCAGGGCTTCATTCTTAAGATTTTCTTCCATTTCAAGAAGAACTAAGGCTTCCTGTTTTAGGGTTAAGACTGCTTGTAACTTTTCTTTAAGAATATTAAGATAACGTCCCTGCTCTTTTTTAGCAACAATCTCTAGGCTGGTTAGAGCTTTCATTTTAGTAGTTAAGATACCCTGACGCCCAAACAACCTCATTCTAAACTCTTCTACCGAAGTAGTAGTACTAAGTTTGTTAATTTCTTGAAGGTATTGAGCTAAGTCTGGATTATCCATGAGCAATCATTGTATCTTATTAATAGTAAGTTATATGAAAAGAGAATCTTAGTAATTCTATGACTTAATTACTCTGCAAAGCTTCTTTAGCTTTATTAACAAATACAGAAAATGCCTCAATATCTCTGATGGCAATATCCGCTAAAATCTTACGATTTACTACTATGTTAGCTTTTTTTAAGCCATTCATAAATGCCGAATAAGTTAAATCATACATTCTAGAAGTAGCATTGATTCTTTGAATCCATAAACCCCGTAAATCTCTCTTTTTGTTTCTACGATCTCTATAAGCATACTGTAGAGCTTTTTCTACTTTCTCTACAGCCACCCGAAAAACATTATTATTTCTACCTCTGTAACCTTTAGCTAATTTTAGAATTTTTTTGTGTCTTTTATGGGTGGTAGTACCCCTTTTTACTCTAGCCATTTTTTCTCCTTAACCTCTTAAACCGGGTTTAATTAAATTCATATCTCCGGCAAAAAGGACTTTCATACCCCTAGCAGAGCGTTTCATTTTTTGTGGTCTGCGTCTTAAAAAATGGCTTTTACATGCATATTTTGCTTTAATAAGACCAGAGGCAGTGACTTTAAATCTTTTTCTAAAACTAGATTTACTTTTTAATTTGGGCATTTTGAATGATTCTCCTTAATATTTTTTTTATTATTTATTCTATAGCTTACAAGAATCGGCATGCCCTGCCTTATCTTTTTAGTATTATATTCTCTAATAATTAGAACTAACTATCTATAATAGAATAAGCTATATGATACAAAAAAAATTAGAAAAAAACAATATCCTATTTTTGCTCACTTACTTTTTTTTGCTATTTACTTTGATGTATATTATATTTATTACAAATTATTTCTTAATACTAACAGATATTGGAGCAATGAGACTAATTACTCTAGCACCTTCCCTTTGCGGAGGTTTTTCTAATTTACCTATTTCCTCACCGCCGATATCTTTATAAAAACTATCTAGAAATTCTATGGCTTCTGCGGCAAAAGCAGTTTCTCTGCCTCGTAGCTTTAAAATCATTTTTACTTTGTATTGTTTAGTTAAAAATTCAGTACACTGTTTGATTCTTACTTGGTAATCACCTAGACCAATTCTTAAGCTGAATTGTAGCTCTTTTATTACTGTAACTTTCTGATTCTTCTTAGCTAGATTTTTTTTCTTTTTTAATTCATACTTATATTTACTATAATCTAAGATTTTACATACTGGATTCTTGTTACTAGGTGAAACTTCCACTAAATCTAATCCGGATTTTTTAGCTAAATTAATAGCTGCTATAGTATTCATAATACCTAAAGACTGACCTTGACTATCAATTACCATTACTTCATAATCTTTAATATCCTCATTGATTCTAACTCCATCTTTAGATATAGTTTTAACATCTTTATTGTTATTAGCATTTTTATTATATACAGTATTATTGCTGAAAACCGGCTTTTTAATAAATTATCTCCTCATAAAATTTAAAGTATCTTTACAATTATTTAATTGTATCATTTACTATGTTAGCAATTGCTACATTAATATCAAGACTTTTTTGCTGTACTTCTCCTAAATATCTTAGGGTAATCTCTTGATTTTGTTTTTCTTTCTCTCCTAAAATTCCAATAATCGGAACTTTGTTCAAACTGTGTTCTCTAATTTTATGATTAATTGTTTGTGATCTAGTATCTAGAATAGCAGCAATACCCTTTTCTTTAAAAAGTTTTAAAACTTTTATAGCATAAGAATCAATTTGATTAGTAACGGTAATTAATGCTATTTGGGTTGGAGCTAACCATAAAGGTAATTTACCGCCATAGTGCTCTAATAAGATTCCTATAAATCTCTCAAAAGAACCCAGTATAGCTCTATGTAACATAATAGGAACACATTTATTTCCAACTTCATCTACATAATGTGCACCTAATCTTTCCGGTAGAATAAAATCTACTTGCAAAGTACCTAATTGCCACTCTCTGCCAATAGAATCAGTTAAAACAAATTCAAGTTTAGGCCCGTAAAATGCTCCTTCTCCTTTGTTCATGATTAAGTCTAATCCTGCCTGTTCTGCTGCTGACCTTAGGGAAAACTCAGCAATATCCCAAGTTTTATCATCCCCAGCCCTATTCTTAGGGCGATCGGAAAATTTAATTTTAATAGTAATTGCTCCGAAAATATCTTGATACACTTCCTTAAGCAAAGCACAAAACTTTTGAGTTTCACTACTAATTTGCTCTTTAGTACAGAAAATATGAGCATCATCCTGCACAAAAGCTCTAACCCGCATTAAGCCGTGTAAAGCTCCTGATGGTTCATTCCGATGGCATGACCCAAACTCAGCTATTCTAATAGGTAAATCCTTATAACTTTTAATACCTTGTTTAAAAATTTGCACATGAGCTGGACAATTCATAGGTTTCAGAGCAAGGGTTTCGTTATCATTTGCAATAATAAACATATCATTTCTAAATTTATCCCAATGTCCAGATTTTTCCCATAAACTTTTATTAAATATTTGCGGTGTTCTCACCTCATTGTAATCATTTTGTTCTAATTTTTGACGAATATGATCTTCTAAACGTCTATATAATTTATAGCCTTGCTCATGCCAAAAAACCATCCCAGTAGCTTCTTCTTGGAAATGAAATAATCCCATTTCTTTACCAAGTTTTCTATGATCTCTTTTCTCGGCTTCTTCTAACATAAAGAAATAATTTTTTAAGTCTTGTTCTGATAAAAAACCAATCCCATAGATTCTTTGTAAAGACTGATTATTCACATCTCCCTTCCAATATACTGCAGAAACTTTAGTTAATTTAAAAGCCTTTGACACTAACCCAGTATTCCTTAAATGCGGGCCCCTACATAAATCTAAAAAATTTCCCTGCCTATACATAGATACAGTCTCATCGGTTATTTTTTTTAAAATTTCTACCTTAAAAATTTCAGCTCTTTCCTGATAATATTGAATAATTTTATTTCTTTCCCAAACTTCTCTAGTAACCTCCTCTTTTCTATCTATAATCTTACGCATTCTCTGCTCAATTTTAACTAAATCCTCAGTACTAAATGGATTCTCCGGTAAAAAATCATAAAAGAAACCATTCTCCGTAGCAGGACCGGTAGCTAATTTGGTATTAGGATAGAGTTCTAAAATAGCTTCTCCCAATAAATGAGCCATATCATGTCTCATAACAGGCAATAAGTAATTTTTATCTTTATAGGTTAAAATTTTAAGAGAAGCTGATTCCTCAATTTTTCTGCTTAAATCTAACGGTTCATCATCAACCATAGCTAGCAATGCATTCTTAGCTAAAGAACTACTAATTTCTTGTGCTATCTGTATAGCACTAACAGAGGTATTATATTCTCTAATTGAACCATCTGTTAAAGTAATTTTAATCATTTGAATAATCACTATATTAATTTATTGTTAATAAAAAATAT
>NZ_DBKDTU010000166.1:0-1605 GCF_055505085.1 Candidatus Hepatincolaceae symbiont of Strigamia maritima | reverse complement strand
AAAAAAGTAATTTATATTCCCGTTTAATATGTCATTTTTTATATAGTGGGGTAAATGTAAAGGGACACATTAAATGACACAGTTATACTAAGGTTTTTAGACTGACGTGTTGTAGAAAAAACCCGAAGATACTAGGATAAACTCGGAGAATTATGAAAATATGGAACGAATTTATAGGACACATTAAATGGCACTACTGAATATCATTAAAACATAAGTAATTAGGCACTTTGAAGCGAAGTGCCTATTTTTTTTGTAAAAAAGAAATGGGGTAATTTTATAGTGATTCTTTAAGATGGTCTCAATGCTATTACTAGCATTGAGACTAAGGCGTGTTAGGATTTAGGTTTGTTGTTAGTAATGAATTGACTTATATTGTCTAGAATTAGATAAGATTTATAACGATTACATCTTATTTTAATATCAACTTCCTTAGTAATATTAGCTTCAAAAAGTTTTTTATTGCATTTATTACATCTAATATCGATATATATTTTTCATAATTAAAAATCTCCTTAATTATGTGTTAAACAAGATAAGCACTTTTATGCTTATAAAAATAATATCACAATTAGAGGTTGAGGCTCTACTTTTTCCAAGTGTTTAAAGTTGGTCTTAGTAATTCAAATACTTCTTTAGTTTTAAGTTTATTATTAACTCTTCTAAGGTTAGTAATACTTTCATAGACTGCTAAATACTGCTTACCACCTACTTTAATATTATTTTCTTTTCCAAATGCATTAGTTAATTTTACTACCTCATCAAAAATATCATAATCTATCGAAGTTTGTGTAATCCCCTCAGGTTCGCCATTTATTAAATAATCTACAGTTATTCCCATTGATTTACATATAGTATTGATAGTGAATAAATCGGGCTGTGCTTCACCTTTTACCCAAGAGCTGACCGCTGAAGTTTTTAATTCAAAAAATTCAGCAAATTCCTTTTGGGTTTTAAAGTTTCTTAATATATTGACTTTTAAGTTATTCCCAAAATGCTTTTTAAACAGCTCTTTACTCATTCATTTTCCTATATTTAATATAAATATCCATTTTTATCAAATTTATATTTGATAATCCGATTAAATCAAATTATTTTACACTTATAACAAATTAATTAAATATAATTATTAAATAAAAGATACCATAAATAAGGATTTTTTAATAATGAAAATAAATAAGGTTAAGTATCTACTAAGTGAGAAAGGTCTTAAATTTGTGGATATAGATAAGAAGTTTAGCTTAAGAGAGGGTGTTTCAAGATTTGCCTTATCTAAACCTCATAAAGCAGGAGAGGAAGCCTTATCTATTGTATTATAGAATTAACTAAACAACTTAAAAGAAATACTAAGAGACTTATTGGTAAATCTCAAGGTATAAATGTCTATCGCTGTAATTACACAATTGATTTAGAAGAAGGCATAGCAGATGTAATGAGACACGATATAGTGGGACAAAAGACTAGTAATTCTTATTGACGATTTGTAGAAAAAACCCGCTTTAATATGGGATATCTTGGCGAAACTCGCAAAAAGTACCATAAAAATAAAAGACAAATTAAATGGGAAAAGGTTATTGTAAAAATATAAGTTAATAATTAAATTTA
>NZ_DBKDTU010000165.1:0-7323 GCF_055505085.1 Candidatus Hepatincolaceae symbiont of Strigamia maritima | reverse complement strand
GGCATACGAGATCGGTCTCGGCATTCCTGCTGAACCGCTCTTCCGATCTTAGATGTTATTAGCAAAAAAACTGCTAATAACTATATTAATAGATTACAGGTATAATATGGAATTTTTAAGTTTCTTTTTTAATTATATTTTAGGGTTTTTTATATTAATTTCTATATTAGTATTTTTTCATGAACTCGGTCATTATATAGTAGCCAAGCTGTGCGGAGTACAAATTATTGCTTTTTCTATTGGTTTTGGTAAAGAGATTTGGGGCTTTACCGATAAAAGCGGAACCAGATTTAAAATAGCTCCTATTCCCTTTGGTGGGTATGTAAAAATGCAAGGAGAAATGATAGAAGCTGAAAAAGCAAAAGATGATTTTAGTGAGGAATCTTTTCATAATAAAGCTCTGTGGCAGAAATTTTTAATAGTACTTGCAGGACCTCTGTTTAACATAATATTAGCATTTGTAGTTTTCTTTTTTATAGGATTATTTTCTAGTTTTTCCTATGTTAGTCCTGAGGTTAAAGAAGTTACTCAAGATTCTCCTTTATACAATAAAATAAAATCAGGTGATATTATTACTGCTATTGATGGGAAAAAGATTGAATATTTTAATGAAGTGAGAGAATTGATTATTGATAAACCTAATACACTTATCAATATACAAGTAAAAAGAAATGATACTATACTTACTTTTAATGTTAAAACTATGGAAAAAACTCTTGAGGGTATGAAAATAGGGTTTTTAGGATTGCAGGCAAATACAGACAAAATAATATATAAAACATTATCTTTTATTGATAGTATCGTTTATGCAATAAATACTAATAACAAAATAATTATAGCTATAATGGGCGGATTAAAGAAATTATTTACCGGCAATATTTCTGCTGAAGAGATTGGTGGTCCTGTTAAGATAGCACAAATCTCAGGTGATATATTAAAAACAGGTATCTTATCATGGTTATTTTTTGTAGGAGCATTATCTATTAATTTGGCTATACTAAATCTACTTCCTATCCCGTCTTTAGATGGGAGTTATTTGTTAATGTATCTTATTCAAATGCTAACCCGTAAACCTATTAATCCTAAACTACAGAGTAATATGATTAGGGTAGGTTTTTTAATATTAATGATGCTAATAATTTTTATTAGCTTTAAAGATATTTTTACAATTTTTACTAAGTAATTGAGAGAAAACAATTGAAGATTATAAAACTTTTTATCATCCCTATATTTTTTTTGTTAAACTTATGTATGCTGAGTTATGCTGCTCCTATAAAAAAAATACTTATAACAGGGGAGATGAGAACGAATCAAGATTATATAAAAGCTATACTTGCTATACAAGAAGGAACTGTGTACAGCCAAGAGTTAATTGCTAATGCTGTGAAGCGTTTGTATCAAACGGGTTTGTTTTCTAATATAAAGGTTGATTTTGATAATACGGCCCTAACTATAGAAATAAAAGAAAATGCGGTTATTAATAATATTTATTTTGAGGGTAATAAAGAAATTAAAACCACAATCCTAGAAAAAGAACTTATGTCTGCTAAAAGAACTGCTATGTCTGTTAGTAAAGTATCTTTTGATATTCAAAGAATGATTAATCTTTATAAAAGAAAAGGTTATTTGTTGGTGGTAGTTACGCCTAAAATTGTAGAGCAAGACTATAATACCGTAGATTTAATTTTTGAGATAACCGAAGGAATAAAAAGTAGTATCTTAAATATAGATTTTGTTGGTAATAAATCAATGAGTTCACAACTATTAAAGGGTATTATTTTAACTAAGGAAGATAGATGGTGGAGATTTTTTAATTCTAATGATACTTACGATCCTGAAAGGATAGCTTATGATGGGGAAATTTTAAAGAACTACTATTTAGAACAAGGATATCCTAATTTTACAGTACTTTCTTCTACCACGGAAATTTTAAAAAATTCTTTAGGATTTAAAGTTATTTATAATATTGATGAAGGTGTACGGTATAAATATGGGGATATTATTTTTAATATCAAAATAGCAGGAATTACTCAATATGAGTATATATTAAAAGAAGCACTAACCATAAAAAAGGGAACTTGGTTTAAGCAAAGTGAACTATTAATGAATGCCGAACTTATTAATTCTATTCTAAATGGCTTAGAATATCAGTTTATACAAGTTAATTTTTATCCTATTTATAATGATTTAACTAAAACCGTAGATATTGTTTTTTCAATTCAGGAAACTGAAAAGTTATTTATTAACAAAATAAATATTTTAGGAAATACCAGAACCCTAGATAAGGTAATTAGGAGAGAGGTAAGATTTGCAGAGGGAGATTCCTTTGATCAGGAAAAATTAACTCGTTCTCGTAATAGAATTTATGGATTAGGTTATTTTTCAATAGCAGATATTAATGTAACCACCGGAGATAGTAAAGATACTGTAAATCTAGATATTAATGTAGAAGAACAATCTACAGGTTCAATATCAGCAGGGGGTGGTTATTCTACTATCAACGGATTTAGTTTAGAAGGCTCCTATTCTGAGCAAAATCTCTTTGGAACCGGGAAGCAATTCGGTATTAACGCTTATTTCTCTAAAAAGATACGTAGCTATAGTATTTCTTTAGGAGAACCTTATCTTTTTGATAGGGATTTATACGGTAGTGTAGTACTTTTTAGAAGTGATAGTAATTCACAAATGGAAAGTTCTTATGATTCTACTTCCCAAGGGATAAGATTATCAATGAGTTATTCATTGGCTGAGAGAATACGTCAGGGGTTTACCTATGAATTATCACAACGTAACATCTATAATATTAAATTCGGTGCCTCATCATATATTCAATTAGAAGCTGGTAGCAAGGTTAGTTCTAAGATTTCACATAATATTATTTTTAATTATAAGGATAATAATTATTATACGACGGCAGGCTATAGTATAAATCTAGATACAACCTTTGCAGGAGTATTCGGAGATGTAAATTTTATTAGTAATGAGTTAAAAGTTGATTGGTATTATGAAATTTATGAGGGAACAGTATTTTCTCTAGCTGGTAACTTTGGAATAATTGAAGGATTAAATGGGCAAAGCCCAGGTATTTTAGATAGATATTTCTTGGGTAGTTATTTATTACGGGGATTTGAATGGGCTGGTGTTGGACCAAAAGATTTAGGCACTAAAGATTCTTTAGGAGGTAAATATTTATATAGAGGTAGTGCTCAAATAGATATTCCAGTACCTGGTGTACCTAATTATGGCTTATTATTTCACTTATTCTCAGATTTTGGGAATACCAGCGGGCTTGACTTTTCAAGGGATAATGTGATAGACTTCAAAAGTATAAGAGTTTCTGCAGGATTTGGAATTGCTTGGCGTTCTCCTTTTGGGAATATAGGTCTTGATTGGGGTTGGCCTGTGGTTGAAAAATCAGGTGATGAAACACAAGTATTTTTAATTAATTTTGGAACTAGATTATAAAAAAGGATAAAAAAACATGAAAAAAATACAATTATTAGTAGCAATATTTTTACTTAGTGGGGTATTATCAGTAAAGGCAGTAGAAAATTACGCTGTAGCTAATATTCCATATGTTTTACAACAGTCAAAAGCTTTTACTAATGTGCAAAATCAACTACAAAAATTTAGAACTGAGTTAGAAAAAAAAGTAAAGTTGGATCAAGATAGTCTTAAAAAAGTAGAACAAGAATTAATTGCTAAACAAAATGATTTATCAAGAAATGAATTAGAAAAAGAAAAAACTAGTTTTGAAAATAAAGTTGCTGCTTTTCAGAAAAAAACCCAAGAAAGGCAAGCTAGTTTTGAAAGAGTAGGTCAGGAAGCTGTAGGAGTTATTCAAAAAGAAATTATTAAAATAGTTCAAAAAATAATTAAAGAAAAAGAATATGAGATGGTTTATCATTCTAGTGCTTTAGTATATTCTAGTAGTGAAAGAGATATATCTGAGGCTATTTTAAAACAACTTAATGCAAAATTAACTAAAGTACAAGTTAAGAAACCGGAATAAGGTTTTTATGCAAACTAAAAATTTTTTTTCTCCCATAAAAAAACTTACACTAAAAGAAGTTATCAAACTTACCGAAGCTGTCTTAGTAGGGAGAAATATTTTAGATACTGCTTTAGAAACAATAGAAATAGAAGGTATTG
Source organism: Candidatus Hepatincolaceae symbiont of Strigamia maritima (assembly GCF_055505085.1). Lineage (NCBI taxonomy): Bacteria > Pseudomonadati > Pseudomonadota > Alphaproteobacteria > Rhodospirillales > Candidatus Hepatincolaceae > Candidatus Hepatincolaceae symbiont of Strigamia maritima. The sequence goes on along the minus strand of NZ_DBKDTU010000165.1, from coordinate 3,171 downwards.
CTACTCTTGCTTCTGCTAAAAGTACGGAGATAAGTTTTTTAGGAAATCATCTATATAAAGATGATTTCTTAAAAACTAAAGCTGGGTTTTGTTTTATATCTCAAGAATACACCAAAGATGCCCCAGAACACTTGGTGTTATTAGTAGTAAAAAGCCCATATATTGCTTTGGCACAACTTCTCACTATATACTATCCTTATCATAATACAGAGATTGCTTATATTTCAGAAAAAGCGAATATTAGTAAACTTGCTAAATTAGGAAAAAATGTACATATTAAAGAAAATGTAGTTATAGGAGATAATGTAGAGATAGGAGATAACGTAGTAATATATCCTAATACTATAATTTATGAAAATGTAAAAATTGCCAGCAATACTATAATTTACTCTAGTGTTTCAATTAAATATGCAATAATAGGAAGTAACTGTATTATTCATGATGGTGTAAGAATAGGACAGGATGGTTTTGGATTTGCTTTTCATTTAGACGGTCATCTTAAAGTACCACAAATCGGGGGAGTAATTATTGGTGATAACGTAGAAATAGGAAGTAATACTTGTATAGATAGGGGAGCACTTGAGAATACTGAAATTGGAGATGGTACTAAGATTGATAATTTAGTACAGATTGCTCACAATGTTAAAATAGGAAAACATTGTTTTTTAGCAGCACAAGTTGGGATAGCCGGGAGTGCTGTTATAGGTAATTATGTTGGTCTTGGTGGTAAGGTAGGAGTTGTCCCACATATTAGTATCACAGATGGTACGCAAGTTGCTCCTATGTCAGGAATAGCTTTTAGTATTGATAAGAAAGAAATTTTAATGGGGATACCAGCAAGAAATTTTAGAGAATTTTGGAAGCTACAGGCTTTATTCAATAGATTATTAAAAAAGAGAGATTAAAAATGGAGAAAAAAGAACATAAAATTATCACAATTGAAGAGATAAAAGAATATCTTCCACATCGCTATCCTTTCTTATTAATAGATAGGGTAATAGATTATAGTATAAAAGAAAAAGAAGAAAAATATTTAATTGCATTAAAAAATGTTACTGCAAATGAAGAGTTTTTTCAAGGACATTTCCCTAAACAACCTATTATGCCAGGAGTATTAATTATAGAGGCTATGGCACAGGCTTGTGCCATATTATATTCAATCTCTAAAGGAATAAAAAATAGTGAAGCACCTGTATTTTTTATGGCTATAGATGATTGTAAATTTAGGAAGCCGGTAACACCTGGGGATACTTTAATCATAAAAGTAGAATTAATAACTATGCGTGATAAGATTTCTAAATTACAAGGTACAGCCTCAGTAGATGATAAGTTAGTTTGCCAAGCAAAATTAACTGCTATGAGTGGTGTGAAAACATAAATTCTTTATAAGGATAACAATTAATGTTAAATAATATACATCCAACGGCAATAGTAGATCCTAAGGCTACTATTGCAGAAGGAGTAGTAATTGGTCCGTATTGTGTGGTAGGATCTAAGGTTATATTAAAAGAAAAAGTAGTTTTACACTCACATATTGTAGTTGAAGGTGATACTTTAATTGATGAAGAAACTTTTGTATTTCCTTTTACTACAATAGGATTAGATCCTCAGGATTTAAAATACAACAATGAAGATAGTAAAGTAATTATTGGAAAAAGAAATAAAATTAGAGAGCATGTAACAATTCATAAAGGGACCAATGATGGTAATAAACTTACTCAAATTGGAGACAATAACTTATTAATGGTGGGTTCACATGTGGCACATGACTGTAGTATTGGGAATAAGAATGTAATAGCAAATAATGTTTTATTGGCAGGGCATGTTATAATTGGTAATCATGTAATAATAGGCGGAGGAAGTGCGGTTCACCAATTTTGTAAAATAGGTGATTTTTCCTTTGTTGGAGGGATGTCCGGTATTGTTTTAGATTTATTACCTTTTGCATTATTTTCAGGAGTTAGAGAAGAAGGTGAAATTAACGGCATTAATATAGTAGGTTTAAAAAGAAACGGGTTTAGTAAAGAAGAAATTTATGCGGTAAAAAAGGCATATGACATCTTGTTTAATAAGGACGATATTTTGGATAATAATATAGAAAAACTAAAACAAACTATGAATACTAAGCTTAAATTAATACAACTGCTTATTAATTTTATCTCAACTCGTAATAAACGTAGTTTATATGTGAATTATCGTAATAAACATACTTCTTAAATTAATGAATAGGTTTGTTGATTTTTATATATAATTTTTTTAAACTAATGTTTAACTCTATGTGTTCTTCATAAAGGTAAGATATGTTAAAGAAAATAGCAATTATTTGTGGTTCGGGTTCTTTACCTAAGATTATTATTGAGTCTTGTATAGCTAAAAAGATTGAGTTTGTCGTAGTTGGTATTAAGGGGCAATCAGAACAATCTTTGATTAATAAATATAATCATTTTTGGTTTTATTTAGGGCAGACAGAGTTTTTATTTAATAAACTTAAAGAATTAAAATATAAAAATATAGTTTTTGCCGGTACAGTACACAGACCATCTTTGTTTTCACTTAGAAAGCCTGATGCTTTAACTAGAGATATTATCAAAACTTTTTATAAGGAAATGCAGGGAGATAATAGTTTATTAACACTCCTTATTCAGGTTTTACAACAACATGGATTTTTAGTGATTGCTCCTCATGAGATTAGTGAGGAAATTCTAGCGAAGGAAGGATTTATAACCGAGATTGAACCAGATTATGAATATTTTAGTGATATTATAAGAGGTTATGAAATATCTAAAGAGCTTGGTAAATTTGATATCGGGCAATCATTAATTATGCAACAGAATACAGTAATAGCAGTTGAGGCAAAAGAAGGAACGGCTAATTTAATAAGCAGGGTAAAGGATTTAATTTATAAGGATGGTCCTAAAGCTCTATTAATTAAAACCAAAAAACCGGAACAAAGTATTAAAGTAGATTTACCGGCAATAGGTGAAAAAACTATCCAGCAAGTTGTAAAAGCTAATTTGGCAGGGATAGTTATTGATGCTAAGTTTACTATAATTCTTAATGAGGAAGTATTAATTAAAGAAGCTAAGAAACATAATATTTTTGTACTTGCATTGGATGAAAATAATTTAGATTATTGGAAAAACTATTTAAAAAAAAGATCATAATATGTAA
>NZ_DBKDTU010000164.1:0-7326 GCF_055505085.1 Candidatus Hepatincolaceae symbiont of Strigamia maritima | reverse complement strand
ATAAGGAATTATTTTAATGAGTGATTACAAAATCATAGATCATAATTTTGATGTGGTAGTAGTTGGTGGAGGAGGTTCAGGACTACGCTCAGCTTTGGGAATGAAAGAGGCAGGACTTTCAGTTGCTTGTATCTCTAAAATTTTCCCAACCAGAAGCCATACAGTTGCTGCTCAAGGAGGTATCGGTGCATCTTTAGGAAATATTAAAGAGGACAAATGGCAATGGCATATGTATGATACCGTAAAAGGCTCAGATTGGCTTGGAGACCAAGATGCCATTGAATATATGTGTAAAAATGCTGCTAGTGTAGTTTACGAATTAGAGCATTACGGTGTTCCTTTTTCAAGAACTGATGAGGGCAAAATTTACCAACGTCCCTTCGGAGGACATACTAGTAATTTTGGTGAAGCTTTAGTTCCGCGAGCCTGTGCAGCAGCTGATTTAACAGGACATGCAATTTTACATGCCTTATACCAACAATGTCTAAAACATAAACTTCATTTTTTTATAGAATATTTTTCCACAGATCTAATTATGGATAATGATGGTAATTGTGTAGGGGTTATGGCTTTATGTTTAGAGACCGGTGTTCTACATAGATTTCATTCCTATATGGTAGTATTAGCTACAGGTGGCGGCGGTAGGTGCTATTTCTCTTCCACCTTAGCTCATACTTGTACCGGTGATGGTTACGGTATGGTAGCAAGAGCAGGTATTCCTTTACAAGATATGGAGTTTGTACAATTTCACCCAACAGGTCTTTATGGTCCTGGATGTTTAATTACAGAAGCCGCCAGAGGTGAAGGCGGATACTTTACAAATTCAAACGGTGAAAAATTTATGGAAAAATATGCCCCCAGTGCAAAAGATTTGGCTTCACGTGATGTTTGTTCCCGTGCTATAACTGTTGAAATTAGGGAAGGCAGAGGAGTAGGAAAAAATAAAGACCACATTCACTTACATTTAGAACATTTAGATAAAGATATGTTACACAAAAAATTACCTGGCATTATAGAAACTGCTAAGATTTTTGCTGATATAGATTTAACTAAAGAACCTGTACCGGTTATTCCTACGGCACATTATAATATGGGTGGAATTCCTACCAATTACTACGGTGAGGTAATTAGACCGAATGAACAAAATAAAGAGGCTGTAGTTCTTGGATTAATGGCTGTAGGAGAAGTTGCTTGCGTATCGGTACACGGAGCTAACAGATTAGGCTCTAATTCACTTTTGGACTTAATGATTTTCGGTAAAGCTACTGCCCTAAGAGCTACAGAGATAATTAAAACTGATGGTGCTAAGAAACCTTTACCTTTAAATAGTGCAGATTATACCATTTCTAGAATAGATGCTATAAGAAATTCCAAAGGTACAAAAAGTGTAGCAGAAGTAAGATTAGCCATGCAAAAAACTATGCAAATTGAAGCTTCAGTTTTTAGAGAAAAAAATAGCCTAAATTTAGGAATTAAGAGTATTGAAGATATAACAAAAGAAAGTGCTAATATTGGTATCAAAGATAAATCTTTAATTTGGAATTATACCCTAATTGAAACTCTAGAATTAATAAACTTATTAGTTACTGCTAAAAGTATTACTCACTCTGCTCTATATAGGGAAGAAAGTAGAGGGGCTCATTCTAGGGAAGACTTTAAAGAAAGAGACGATTTAAATTGGCTAAAACATACTTTAGTATATATCTCGGAAACTGATAAGGTTAAATTAGATGAACGAGCGGTACATACTTGGACATTAACTACTGATGTAGAATACATTCAGCCAAAAACAAGAGTTTATTAAATAATTTAGATGGAGATAAGAAAATGGTAGAATTTGCTTTGCCAAAAAATTCACAAGTAATTAAAGGGCAATACTTCAAAGCCGATGAGCATGTAAAAAATATTCGAATCTTAGAAATATATCGTTGGGATCCTGATACAGAAGAAAATCCAAGAATTGATTCTTTTGAAATTGATATGGATAATTGCGGACCAATGGTTTTAGATGCTCTAATGAAAATTAAGGATGATCTAGATACAAGTTTAGTTTTCAGAAGATCCTGTAGGGAAGGCATTTGTGGTTCCTGTACTTTTAATATTAATGGTAAAAATACTCTAGCGTGTATTAGAAAAATGAATGAATATAAAGGAACTATTAAGATCTACCCACTACCGCATAGACCTGTTATTAAAGATTTGGTAGTTGATTTAACAGCAACATATGCTCAATATGAATCTATTAAACCTTGGTTAATAGCTGATACTCCTGTAGAAGCTACTAAAGAAAGACTACAAAGTCCGCAAGAACGGGAAAAGATAGATGGTACTTGGGAATGTATTTTATGTTTTGCGTGTACTACCAGTTGTCCTAGTTATTGGTGGAATGGGGAACGTGGCTATTTAGGACCTGCAACCCTGCTAAATGCATATAGATGGATAGAAGATAGCAGAGATGAGGATACGGGGAATAGATTGGCAGATTTAGATGATCATACTAAATTATTTAGTTGCCATACAATTATGAATTGTACAGACGTATGCCCTAAAGGCTTAAATCCTGGTAAAGCAATTGCAGAAATAAAAAAGAAATTAGCTCTAAGACATTAATTTAAAATTACTATTTTAATATAGCTGTAGCGAGAATAATTAAATGTAACTTCTTTTTAAGATTAGTATTTAGAGGGTAATTATACTCTTGACTAAGGTAAATAATTTGTATGCAATAAGTATATAAAGAGTTTAAGAGTATAAATTATGCTAAAAAACTTCAATAGTTTAGTAGAATTTCAAAAAGAATTTAGTACAGAACTAAAATGTATAAAACACTTAATTAATTTAAGGTGAGGTAAAAAACCTACTTGTGTACATTGTGGTAGTGAAAATAAAATATATAAACTACAAAAACTAGAACTTTTTGAATGTGGACTTTGTCATAAACAATTCTCAGTTAGAGTTGGCACTATCTTTGAAGATTCTAAACTACCTCTTACAAAATGGTTTTTAGCTTTCTATTTAGAAGTAAACCACAATAAAGGTATATCTTCTGTACAGCTAGGGAAAGACTTAGGGGTAAGACAAGCTACGGCTTGGTTTATGCAACAAAGAATTAGATATGCTCTTACTTACAATACCGATGTTGAAGTAGATGAAGTTTATATAGGGGGTAAAGAAACTAATAAACATGTTAAAAATAAAACTCCTTATTCACAAGGTGGTAATAATAAGATGGCGGTTGTAGGTATGATTGAAAGAGGTGGTAAGTTAATATTAAAACAATTAAACCAGTTTTAGAGCAGTATATAAATACAGAAGAAGCACAACTATATACAGATACATCTACCCTATATAAAGGTTACAAAGATAGAAAAATTGTAAACCATAGCATTGGAGAGTACGCTATCGGTAATAACTATACAAACACAATTGATGGTGCTTTCTCTCAGTTGAGAAGATACTTAAACGGTACACATCATCAAGTAAGTGACAAGCACTTATCTAAATACATAAATGTTTTTACTTTAGATTTAATAATAGAATCGAGAGTAAAACCAATTTATTCAATTTAGCTTTACTTTCTATGTTTGGTAAGAGGTTACAGTATACGGAGTTAGTTAGCTAAGGTTCTTACTATAAGGCAAAGACTTTATATAATTTTCCATAAACTGCCAATCGGGGTTACCTTCTTTAGTTATTGGTACTTTTATTTTATCTTTAATAAATTGTTTTTTAAATGCTTTTCTTCCAAAGCTATATTTATATTTATTTTTATCTATTAAAGAACAAAGGAAAATTCCGTTAAATATATTTATCTCATCGCTTGCTGTAAAACTATCTTTTACATAATAAGCATCTCCAAAAGTTGTATAAATTATCGCATTGACTCTAAAAATAAAGGATTATTTATATTGTCTGTCAAGCCGTTATTGAATGCAGAAGCTGAATAATAAGGAATATTACCCTTTATTCTACTTATTTCTGTTAATCGTTTCCCTCTTGATATTTTAAATAATTTTTCATACCCTAAACTTTTCCATTCTATTGAAGATAAATCAAGATTTATTTCTGTTATTGGTTTTTTTGTAGGTACTAAAATCTGTTTCCATATATGCTTCTGCACACCACTCATCTTCAGCAGTAACACTTTGCATAAGGCTAAGATTCTTTATAATTTCTCTATTTTTATAGAATTCAAGCCATCTTTTTTTTATAATATTCCACTTTAATTCTTTATCAACCCGCCCTTTATTTTTTTGCTTAATAAATCCATCTTCTTTAAAATATCCAAAAAAAGTTTCTTTATTTTCTTGATGAATATTATGGGATTTTATAACAATAATACAAGTATTTACTGCTACAGGATGAAATAAATCTTCTGGCATAGAGAAAACAGCTTCAAGTGTATGCTTCTCTAAAAGTCTTTTTTAATTTCTATAACCTCTTTATCTTCATATACAACAGTAGACATTTAACAAATAGCAATACATAAACCATCTTTTACAAGACAATCGAGAGTATTTTCTATAAATTCAAGTTGTTCGGCTATATTACCATCTTGATATGGTGGATTTAAGAAGCTTACTGTAGGTTTTTTTAATGTAATTTCTTTTTTTAGATTCTCATCAAAACAATCTCCTTGTAATATACAGCTTGTACCATCTCCCACGCATCATCATGTTGAACAAGCATTTGCAAACACATAACTTTTATATGATTCTAAAAAAGGTTTATTTTGAAGTGCGATTAAAAGAGTGCTTATCAAAGTACATCTTTTAGAAGCTTCTAACGAATAATCATTTAATAATTCATTGTAAGCTATAACAGTGACAGTAAAATCTTCTTTGAAGTAACTAGCATATAATAAAGCACCATCAACTGCATAATCTTTATATTTATCTCTATTTTTACTCTCATGATATGTAGTATTTGCTTTACACTCTATAATTATAATTTCATCAGCTTTATTACTAAATGATATTATAAATTCAGGATATCCTTTTCCCTTTCCACTCTTAGATGCTGTAGACAAGAGTTTATTAATTTTAGGATTGCTTGATTTTTGCTCTTCTATGATTATTGAATTATCATCATGAATATTTTATCTAAGGGCTAGTACCCCCCATTTTTGTGGGGTTGTGAACATTTTTTTAAGCGTACAAAGATTCCTTAATGTTAATAACTTTCTATTAATAGATTATAATAGAAAGTTATTAACTTTAAAAATATAGTATAATTATTTACCTTAGTCAAGCGTATAATTACCTCTTCTTTAGTTGCATTAGCCTTATATGCTTGATAGGTTTTTAAGGTAATACCTTTATTGGTTGCCCCACCTTTATCATCTTTATGGTCAACATAACCTCCCTCATGTTTTAAAACTACTTTTAGTGCTTCTTTGAAATTTGCCATTTAATTTGTTTAATTTATAGAAAAATTATGCTATCATTTATCTAAGTTTGTTGTCCAGATGATGTAGGAATTTTTATCTCATTTAATTTATATGGACACAGTAATAATGGAAAAAAATGGGAAGATTACACCAAAGAAGAATTGCAAGAATTAAAAGAAACAAAAGCAATTAAATGGGCAGATTTGTACAACGATTACAGAACTAGAGAGTTAGAACGAGAAGAACAATTAAAAAAGCAAGCTCCAGACTTTTTAAATGTGGATAAAATTATTACCGTTTTATTAATTAATACTGAGGAGAAAAATTGCTCTACAGATATTTTATCTCTATCTACAGATATGGCTTGCATTCAAGATAACGAAGATGTTGGTAAATTTGCTGGCTTAGGTGACTATGAAAATTACAAATGGTATATTTTCCAAAGTACTGGAAATAATCAATCATTGTTAATATTTGAAGATTATGTAGATGGTCTAATTATTGTAGATGGCATTAAGGGATTTGATAATCAATCTTTAAAAAATAAATATTATATATTAGAATATACAGGAACAAAACAATATACCAATCCGCTTGGTAGCATTAAAAGTGTCCCTTTTTTTAAAGTTATAAAAAAAATTAAGATAAAATTAAAATAACTCTTCTTGCTTATGATAATTATTATTTTTAGCCTGTTTTTTATATCTTCTAGCAGTTGAATAGCTAACTTTTAATTTATTTGCTACTTCGTTATGATTACAACCTTTATTTACAAGCCCTCTCCCTATTATTATTCTTTGTGTATAATCACTATTATTTCCCATAGGGACTGATATAGTTTTACCAACCGTTAAACTTATTAATATCAAAGAAATTAAGCATAGACAGGGTTAAATCATTTAACAGACCTTTACTTTACAACATTGCCTTAATTACTGTTAAGGCAAAATATTTACATTTTCACTCTCAAAAAAATAAAATCCTCAATTGAACTAATTACTAAATCATTATTACTGTCTATTAATCAATCACTCTCCATATCCTTACTTCTCCATGCTTTTTTGTATGAAATTGTGTATACTGCGGGTAGTAATATTTAATTTAGTATTGTTATGACTCTTGTTTCTATTAATTTATTTGAAACCCTTAAAAAAGACGGAGTTCCTGATAAACTAGCTAAAGATGCTAGTTCTGAAGTAGCTGAATTTTCTTAAAGTTGCTACTGAATAAGATAAAAAATTAATAAATTAAGTTTTGAAATAGTAACTTGAACCATTAAAGTAAATATTTTAATAATTTTAAATACTGCAGTTCTAGATGGATTAATTGTATCTTTATTTTGCAAGTAATCCATACTCTTAATCCCTATCATAAAAAATGTTGGTAGTGTATCTTAGAATAGAGTTAACTTTACCTATTTTTTTACACTCTTCCATTCTTCTATCCTTAGATTTATGCTGTAATGAGAAAGTTAATAATGGCAGAGATAGGTAGTAGTTATAGAGTAACAGTATAGGTAGTAATGTTAGAAATAGTGGCTTTTTACCAATAAATAATGGGTAATTGCCATCTAAAACTGCCAAAAATTAACTTTTAAAGAAAACATAAGTAAATAGGTACTTATAAGCGAAGTATCTATTTTTTTATAAAAAATTAAATACCCAACTGTTAAAAAAATGCAAGCGTAAAAACTAGCTGTAGTTATTGAACAATAAGAGCTTGAGGCATTATTAATAATTTATATCAAAAAGTGGTATAAATTCCCAACAAATTCTGTATGCTACAATCATATAGCATGGTGCCGGATAGAGGAGTCGAACCCCTGACTCACTGATTACAAATCAGTTGCTCTACCAACTGAGCTAACCCGGCATCCTAATTAATATACTATATTTTATAAACGTATGCAACTATGATTTTATGTATTTTGCTATGAA
>NZ_DBKDTU010000163.1:0-7469 GCF_055505085.1 Candidatus Hepatincolaceae symbiont of Strigamia maritima | reverse complement strand
GCATACGATATCGGTCTCGGCATTCCTGCTGAACCGCTCTTCCGATCTGTAGGATATAGCCTGTACCAATTGCCTTCTTTATCTATACCAGCAGTACATACTATTTCTTTATATTTACTAGAAAGATTAGGATATGTTTTTACTAATATTAGTATTTGTTTATTAATTCTTTCCATTTTTATATATGTTGTATATTATAATCAGATATTTTAGTAATATACTCTGCAATTTTACTTCTATGACACATGCAAACATCTTTTTCAAAACAAGTTAGAGCAATTCTATTATGCTTTTTAACTAAATTTAATATTGTTGTAATATAATCTTCTTTATTATGTAAATTGTTCTCATAATCTATGAATAATTCTGTGTAGGTATTTTTATTTTTTATATCTAAATTAATTCTTAAAGAACTATCTATTCCTAATTCAGGTATATGATAATATGCTATACCTATTTTTTGTAAATAATTTTGAAAAAAATTTTTAGAAAAACCGTATTTTCTACTATTAGGATTAAATCTTACGTCTATTAAAAGTTTTATATTATTATTAATTAACCTGTTAATATAATTTTCTATGGATGAACCCTCATATCCTATAGTATATATCGCTGTATTTTGTTCTTGGGATTTAAAATAATCTTTTTTTATTACTTCAGCATTACTATGATGTTCATGTGCTATAAGACTGTAAATAGTATAATAAGGATAGTTAGTATATATTTTCTTAATAAGGTCATTTAAGGTAATAGATTTATATTTATTATAATATTCTTCTAGTTGCTCAAGAATATTACTATCTAATAACTTTATGTAGTCGTCATGCACTATAGGTAACTTAAATTTATCTTCGTTTAATATAAGTTCCATGCCTAATAATTTACTACTATCTGTAGCAAGTTGAAATGAGTAACACCCGTATTGGTATGGTATAAATTCATATAAACTATCGATAGAATTCTTATTTTCTTCTAAAAATAAGAATATGTGCTTATGTAAAGCTGTTTTAGTTAAACAACCATTAAATTTTTGGATTATTGCAAGTAGTAATTTTTGCCTATTGTATAGTGCCATAAATATGCCTCTTAATATCTCAGTATAGAAAATATTATTTATTTTTACCATTAAAAAATTGCTAGTATATATGAGTGCATTTTGTATTATCTCAAAATAAAAACTTGACAATTTTTATTCTATCACTAAGCAAAATTTATGCCATTTAAAGTTTCCCATTCTGCCATTTAATTATGCTGACTACATGAGGACTTAGAATCAATGGGTAAATACTCATGAGAATCATAAGGATTTGTTAGTTTATTAGAAACTAATCTGTATTCTTCTTTATCTTTTATTTTTAGTTTAAAGAAAGCTCTATCTTTAGTTACATAAATAAATTCATAGTTTTCTCCTGTAAAATAAGGGCAGTATAAAAAACTTTTATGTAACACATCATAATAAGCTCTACCATCAAAGCCTTAATTATCTTTATAATTGTTAATTAAAATATAATTACCAAAGGCAAAATGATCATACATAGTTAATTCTTCTAATAATTTACCATGGTTAAGGTTATGCTCAGCATTACAAGTATTAGGAATAATTTTTAAAGTATTATATTCTATAAAATACAACTCATTAAGTTCACTAGATGCTACAAATATTTTGTTATTCTTACTTCTGTTTTCTAAGGTAATAACTTGTTTTCCAATATAAATTTCAGTATTACTTTTGACTTTAATGTCAGTGGCTTTGGTATCTTGAGGGGCGTAAAGATATAACTCTGTTGCTTTTTCTAAGTAAATATTCATTTTTACCGAGATCTCACCTAAAACTAGATTAAGTTTACTGCCCTTAGTTGTTAATTTATAACTTAAATGGTCTTTTATTAAATATAATTGGTGTTTTTGCTCTTTAGTAATTCCTTTACTGTCATTTAGAGGTACTATTACTGTTTTTATATTATCACCTAAAATAATTTTACAAGTACTATCATCATAACCATACTCATTTCCATAACTATGTTTTGTGGTAAGCCTACCATTACTAAGGTGGTAGTACCTTCATCTACCATCACCACAAATTCTTTGGCATAACCATAATCTTGCAATTTATAAACCGGAGGATTCTTATAATCATTATACAATTCGGTATGTGTTCCTTTTGCGGTAGTATGACTTAATCTCATACTGGAAGTTAGCCTTGTTGGTAATACCAGAGTATATACTTTGCTTAAATCTACCGTTTCACTTAGAGGCAATCCGAAAGCTACTCTTAAATTATACAATATACCGCTATCCTGTGGGGTTATAATAGATTGTCCACCAAATGTAGTTATAAACCAATCCTCCATAGCAATACCAACATCTTGTTTAGCTTTTCCCCCATGTAGCGATCTGAGTTATATTCTATAGTATTACTTATGGTATCTATTTTTTTATGGAGGTTTTAGGAATAAATACGGTTTTATTATTTTGTTTCTTAATTTCATAAGCAGTGTTATAGTCATCATAAAGCTGATTAAAGAGTTTTAATAATGTTCTTGCTTTCTTAATATTTTCTTGAGCTTCTTTGTAAGTAGTTATAATTGCTATTACATCTATACTAACTAAGGCAATACCTAATCCTATAGGTCCTAAAATGGTTGAGAGTGCAATCATACCTAATACTACTAAAGTTACAGAGACTACAGAAATTAATAAAAATATACTATCAAATACTAATTGAGCAATTATCAATGCTCTTTGGTCTTCATCATCCGTCTCAGAGAGTCCTATACTATCTAAAACCACACTTATAATCCCTATTGCTATGCCTGCAACTTCCATAGCACTACTGGCAACCTTACCTAAAGTTGTGAAAAGCTCTGAGGAAAAGGCTTTAATTTCAATTTTGGTTAACCTTAGAGCTAATCTAGTTAATTGTACAGCACTTCCGATAATCCCAATGGTACCACCTACAATATTTATATAAAAATGTACAGTTAGTGTATTTGCTAGAACAGTATTATCTATTTTTGCTCCACCTAATGGGGCTCCGTGATTTTTTACTACTCCTCTTATTATATTGTACGAACAAATAAATATTTAGTAGGGAACCAGCAGTTTCCAAATATTGTTCTCTAAACCCTAATTTACCGTTTTTATATTACATAGAATTTTTAATCTCAGCTAGAGTGGTATTCATAAATTCTTTCAATTCATAAACACTGGGATCTTTCGTTTCAATATGAATAATCTCGTTATTATTTATTTCCTGTTTTGCTTTGATAAAAGGTATTTTATATTTTGTGGTAAATCTTTCTCCCTCATAACCATGAATTACTTCTATGGAATCAATTAGTGGAAAATATTCTTTACTTAAGTTTGTTTCAGTCATGAGTTTATCTAAAGATAGCCTCATGTTTTCTAACTTTTCCTTAAATTCTGCAATAAGTGCGGCTTCATAAGCACTGCCGTAAATGATTTATTCTCTTACTGCAATTAAATCTAAAAAGGGAGTTTTATCTTTATTGTAAGCTCTGGCTATATTTTCCCAGAACTTTCTATCTAACAAGGTTTCTTTATTAGTACCGTTTCCTTCTTCTAATATTGCTAAGGCATCATCTCCGTCAAATGTTAGTTTGCTTTTATCTGGGCTTCTATTGATTAATTCAATACCGTTCTCTAAATATTTACTTGTGATATTCTCTATTTTCTCTTTAAAATTAGGAGTATCATAGCTCATCCCTTCCTCTGCTCCTGCTAACACCAAACCGCTATACAACTGTTCGTTCTCCATATCATATATGCTTCTCTTTATTGCCTTCTCTGTAGCAGTAAACTCACTACTCTTCTTATAACTATCATGCTCTAAGCTCCGAAATCTCTCAGCTTCTATTGCTGGTGCTATCTCCATATTAGTAGCTATATCTGCTCCAGTATTTTCTATATTAAGCTGCAAGATTCCTTCTCTATTATGAATTATATTAGCTAAAGCAATATTCTGTCCTCTAAAGTTCATATCTTGTTCGTATCTTTTTAATAGAGTATATACTTCTAAATCTAAGAATACCCTATTGTATTGATTAGTAGCACTATCTTTGCTTATAATACTATATACATCTCCGTCGCCTTCACTTGTTGCTCCTATCGTTTGTACTTCTAGGGTATCTAAAAGTAGATTATTAGCAGAAAGATTACTTTTTAAAGTTTCTAGAGATTTTTGTAATTTTGATAAATCTTCTCTATATAATTAAAAAAATTCTATATTTTCAGTTGCTACAGATATTGTTTCAGGGTACTGTTTCTGATAGTCTCTTATAGCTTGGTATTGAACTCTATTTATTTCAATACGTTTATACTTATTTGTAACATCTGTTATACATACAAAATAATGTATCTCCTCATTTATTAGGGTGAGTACATTAGTCTGTAACCAAATCCTGCCGGTTAATTTACCTTTAGCATTGTGGATAAGTTCTTCAAGAGCAACTTTAACTCTTATGTTGTTATTTTCCGTCTGTAATACGTCGTAATGATACTTATTAAATATTTCATGATTGTTTGCGATAGAAGAGAAATCAAAATCATTTTTCCCTATCGTTTCTGTGATAATGTAAGTAGAGTATTGAGTATTGTTTTTATTGGGATATGTATAAGCTATTAATTTTTCTTCACTTTGCCTGTAATTGACATTTAAGCCATCTCTTAATAAGAACTCTTGATCTTTATAGCCAGCTGTTAATACTGATTCTAAGCTTAAGGTCATGGTTGTTATATATATTATAGCTTTTTAATGAATTTACTAATTCTCTTAAGGCAGTTACGTGTAATTCTTTATATTTTTTTCCAACTCCGCAAGCCCGAAATGATAACCTCTCTAAATGGTAGTTGCCATCTTTTTTATAGCAAAATTGGTTTTTATTAGCATTAAAAAACTCAGCCATCTTTTGTACAGAGCAATACTCTGTTTTCAGTGTTTCCGTGTTGTTAGGATCAATATTATTGCAAGCAAATCCATATACATTGCTCTTCAAGACTGTACTATGTATGTTTATATATACTTTAGTGTTGTTATCTATTGAAAAATTAGAGCCTTCTATCTTTATACCTTCTGAAGTGTTATAATAAGTAATAATTTTTTGTTTTTTTACAGATGATTTAAGGCTGGAAATATAATTCCTGAATTGTTCATCTCTATCAAATGTTAATGAAATATAAACATCTTTTTTAAAAGCCCTTTTTATTGGTGAAGTGATAGTCTTACCAATCATTTTATAAAATAAATTCTTTGAATGTATAGCTTCATTTTTTAGAATATATTTAACATACATGCCAACAAAAATATTATCTTCTAATATTTTAGGGTTAGTAATATTAGCATATACCCTAGAAAACATTAAAAAATTGGTATTTTCTAGGGTATTTTTAAAAGAAAAGAACTCTAATTTGTTTAGATCATTAATGGGCAAAGTATCATATGTTGCGATAACACTATTTATAGCTACTTCACATGCAAAAGAAAATAATATATTTTCCATAATATTTTGATAGTTACCGTTGTTAGCGTAAGAATATTCTATGTATTTTGGTAGAAAATTACTAATAAAACAATCAAAATATAATTGGTAAATAGGTTTGTTGTAAATAAATTGCTTATGCAAAAGAATGTTAGAATACTTCTCTTTCATTGCAGAAATAACATCTTGCTTGCCACTAATATACCAGTTCCCCGTTATTGTATACATCTTCTTTATAGCCTGATATGAGGTATCTAGAGCATCCAATATTTTTTGTAAGTTTAGGCTGTTTTTGTGGGTACTTAATAGGTTAGTATGTATGCCAAGTCTTTGTTTTTGAATATCAATGTTTGTAATTTTATCCGTAAGGTTATTTTCATTCTATATAATGCCCATTCTTTACTTAATGGACCTACTTTTAAGGCATGGTTATGTACCTTTATTTCCTCAAAAAGCATAAATTTTCTAATATCTCCAGATTTTAGAAATTTCAAGAAATTTATTCCTTCAAGATATGTAGAATCATAATCTTTGTTATAGAGTTGACTTAATTTGTACGCTAGGGTTATTGTAATATAGGATTCTCTTTCTGGGTAATCGTTTAAAATTTCTTTTAAACTATCCTTAGATATATTAAATTGTCCTGGTATCTCTGTCATTCTAATTAAAAACTCATCAGTTATAATCTGTAACAATTTATATAAATCAGTGTTTTGTGAGTTTATTTCCATGAGAAAGTTAGTATCATTTAGGAGTTGAACAAAGGATGGTGATGTTTTTTGTATTTCTAGTAGCATGTTTTTCATATTAATTTTGGGGAGCATACTGAAATCAACAATGGTTCCACCATTTTCATATAAGATAATAGGTTTGTAAATATTATCAACCCAGATGAGGATACTCTAACATAACTTTCATAGTCTATATGCGAAAGTCCTGTAACAGGGTCTTTTGTTATAAATCTATTTAAGATTTTCTGTATCTCAAGAAAATCTTCTCCTTTTCTTTCTAATATTTTTGTTTCTAAGTTCCTTAGGTATTCTGGTGAAATGCTGTGTAATTTTATATTTAAATCTCTAGCTAATTTTTGTATTTGTTGTTGAGTATTAATGATTGTGTTTTTATATTCTTGTATATCATCCTTAGTTATACTTGTTACAGATCGTTTTAAAAAATCAATGCTTAAGTTAAATTCTGATTTTCTATTAGTAGTAGTTTCTAAAACATGTTGCCATTTTTTTAATAAAGACTGCATGTTATGGTGATATTCAGGCATGAAATTCTTATACTTATTATTAGTTATTTCCCCCCATGAAGTTAAGGTCTGTTAGATTTTGTAAGAATATATCTACATCTTTAGATGTAAGATTATATTTATTGGCTAAAAGTAAAATTACGTCATGATTTAATAAATATTTAAATTGATCAAGGTATGAGTGTTCAAAATCTACCCATATATTTAATTTAATCTGTCTAATAGAAGGATCATTTCTATTGCGTTCATTAATAGTACTCGCATAATAAGCCCACATTTTTAAACTTGCTTCTTGCGAAGGGGGTTAATTTACTATTTGTAAATACAAAATGGTAATCATGTGGTAGGTTGGTATAGGAAAGTTTTACTTGAGCTATTAAACTTCTTTCAATTATATTTTTGAATTGATGTATTGACTGAAAAATTGAGTCGTATAGTTCCAAATAATTTTCTGCAAACTGAACGCAACAGAGATTATTCTATGAAAACTCTCAAGAATATCTATATTCTCCGTGTAATAAGATTCATCACCGTTTGTCAGCTCTGCTATGTCTATTAAAAGAGTTGAAATGCTTTTTAAAATTCTTGAGTGTTCTGTTTCTGCTACGTCTGGGGTTAGTAGTATGGTATTTGTAAGATGTGTTAATTGATCTATGTATAATTTAATTTCTATTAATATCTTCTTATTCATAATATGTTTTTCTCCTTATATTTTT
>NZ_DBKDTU010000162.1:0-1626 GCF_055505085.1 Candidatus Hepatincolaceae symbiont of Strigamia maritima | reverse complement strand
GCATACTTATTATTAATAATAAAGTATCATAGGTTGGAAATAAAATACTTACAGAATCAAATAAAAATGAAAAAAAAGTAACCATTAATAATCCTAAACTTAATCCTAAAAAACTACCTATAAAGGTTTTCTTAAAAATCCAAATAGTAAATTCCGTAGCTATTCTTAGATTACTAGTTCCCAGTACATATAATACTTCTATACTACTCCTGTGAGCATAAAGGAGTGCTAATACAATCAATAAGATTACACAGAGCATAATAATAATAGAAATCACAGGAACCAATAAAGATAGAGTTTTAGCGGCACTCAAGGGTAGAGCTATTCTTTTAATAACATCTTGTTCGGTTTCTAAAAAAACATTTTTTACCTTAGATTGCAAATCCTGTTCTAATTTCTTAATATTTATCTGAGCATCTTTATGTAAAGTAACTCCTATTATGGTTGGTAGAGGTAAATTCAAAATTTCATCTCTTAGCCCTGTCCAGTTTTGAATTAAAGTTACAATCTCTTCAACTGGAATTACATTTACATCTTTTACTTCTTTAGCTTGTTTAAGATACTCTATTACTATATCTTTTTTATATTTATCATTAATAGCAATGGGATCTGGGTAAATCTCAACAAAAAGCTGTGCCGGATTAACAAATTTTACGGGATTAATAATTCTCTCAAGAATTCCAGCCCCGAAAATAGACATGATACATAACCAAATAATAATAGTAATAATAAATAAAAAAAATCGACTCCAAAAATCTTGATTAGAAAAAGTTAGTAATTTAGAATGCCCGTACCAAAATTTTAATTTATACATAGTGTAGTTCTCTCCATAAGGTTACCCTATTATTTCTATTTTACTATTTTGCAAAGCAATAATTTTATGATTCTTAGCCGCTACTAATTCTAAATTATGTGTGGCAAATACAATAGCAGTTCCCTGTTTGTTAAGTTCTTCTAACATCTCCATTATTTTTTCAGCCATACTATTATCAATACTCCCAGTAGGTTCATCAGCTAAAACAATCAGCGGAGTAGCAATAACAGCTCTTGCTATTGCTACTCTTTGTTGTTGTCCTCCGGATAAAGCTTTGGGTAAATAATCTTTATGTTTTTCCAAACCAATCCATTGTAAGAGTTGATTAACCTTATCCTCTATAATATCCTGCTCTACATTTTGTATCTTTAAGGGTAAGGCAATATTGTTAGCAACACTAATATATTCTATAAGCTTATAATCTTGAAAAATCATACCTATTTTGCGTCTAATATCAATTAAATCCTTATTTTTTACCACATTAATATCTTTTCCTAAAATATTAATAAAACCTCTGGTAGGCTTGAGCGTCATATTCATTAACTTTAATAAAGTACTTTTCCCAGCTCCGCTTTCCCCTACTAAAAAATAAAATTCGCCTTTTTTAATACTAAAATTAAGGTTTTTTAATATTTCAA
Source organism: Candidatus Hepatincolaceae symbiont of Strigamia maritima (assembly GCF_055505085.1). Taxonomy (NCBI): domain Bacteria; kingdom Pseudomonadati; phylum Pseudomonadota; class Alphaproteobacteria; order Rhodospirillales; family Candidatus Hepatincolaceae; species Candidatus Hepatincolaceae symbiont of Strigamia maritima. The sequence continues at coordinate 174 of NZ_DBKDTU010000162.1, read as the reverse complement.
CAGACGTACCATATCTTAAACCTACATTCTCAAAATACATTAAAGATTGGATATTATACATATTATCAAGATTTAACCATATTGATTACTAACATTTTCTTAATATTTAGATTTCTTATCTACTAAAGTCACTTTATTAAATATATACTTTATTAACTAAATTAATAGTATAAT
>NZ_DBKDTU010000161.1:0-1633 GCF_055505085.1 Candidatus Hepatincolaceae symbiont of Strigamia maritima | reverse complement strand
TATCAAAATTATTTATCATATTAAATCCTTTTTATATTATATTTGTAAACAGTATAAAATACATAATCAATATATTCAATATAGAAAACTTAATTTATCTCTAATTCAAGACTACTTGCTACAAGATAACCTAGTTATTTAAAGCAACAAGCCATTCTTTTAAATATTTTTCTACATCATTATAATTCTTATCCTTCTCAATATTAATTAGAGAATAAACTAAATTTGGTACATTATCTGTAAAAATTCCTGCTTTTGGATTTATGAGTCCAGTTATAAACATTTGTAATAAATTTATTGTTGTATCTATATGATTCTTTTTTTTATCAAAGTCTTCACTTTCAGTTTTTATAATATTTTTTAGACTATTCATTATTTCTAATAAATATTTTGGATTTTGATTTATTGTAATCTCCTTAAAAGATTCTTCATTTTTTAATTTCAAAGCATACATTAAAAACAAATAGAAGATCCCACTATAAGTAATTCCTTTGTTAAATCTATCAAGATAAACTTTTGAATCAGGAGGTGGAAGACTAAAATGTGGGTAAAGTTTAAAACATAACTTTATATTATTTGAAATTTGAATTATACTTCTAGCACTAAGAGAAAAGAACTCTATTAAGGTTTGGATATCATTCTTCTCATATATAACATTTCTATGTACACCAAATTGATTTTTTATCATGCTATCAGAGCTACTTTCTGTATAATACACAGGTAATAATTGCATATAATTTTCAGCTAAAATATTAAGCATAATTGTTTTATCAATAAATTTTTCAATATAACCATGAGTACCAATGCCATATTTAGTAGTATATTGGTTTTCAATATTACATATATAACTCTGATTTATAAACAAAATAAATATAATATTATCAATCTCAAAGAAGTGTTTTATTGTTTCAAGAGTTTCAATAGCATATTCAGGTCTGCATCTGTCAATCTCATCTACTAAAACTACTAACTTTTTATTTTTGGCGAGTTTTTTTAGTTCGTCTTTAAGGGAATTAATATCTTCTTTATCTTTACCATTGATTAGATAGTTAAATACTTTTTCTGTTGTTTGTGTTGGTATTTGTGTACATAGATTAATTCCAAAAGATAGCATTTGTAAAACTTGTGTGGCAACCTTTTTTAATTTTTTTATGTCATTATTTTTAAGATCATCAAGAGCAGAAATAAAAGTAGTTAATGGGTTTTTATAGTCATTGCTCCATAAATCAATGTATATTGTATTAATGCTATCTTGATAATCTTTTTTAAGTGTATTTTCTAAACATTTAGCAAAAAATGTTTTACCACTGCCATATTGGGCAGAAACAGCAATTGTGGCACTTCCAGTAATTGCACAAATTAATTCTAGAGTTGAATCGTGTTGTTTTTTTATACCTAGCTTATCGTTTTCTAAAGAAGGTTCTATATGACTTTTTAAGCTTAGTATATCCATTTTTATTGCCATAATTTTATAATTGATGTTTATCTAATTATACCAAAATTGCAAGGTTAAAAAAGTTAATTTTTATAAATATCAATATGTTTAGTAATCCTATTTTAAGATACTTTCTTAAAATGTAAGAGATATAGAAAATTTAATTTACCACTAATTCAATAATTCTATTTATTTTAA
>NZ_DBKDTU010000160.1:0-7472 GCF_055505085.1 Candidatus Hepatincolaceae symbiont of Strigamia maritima | reverse complement strand
ATACTAGAATAAAATAACAATCAACCAAGATAAATTCTATCAAGAAAAAGTAAAAAAATCAAAACACTAGTAATAATTACTCTCCTTAATATAGAATTTTTTAGAGTAAACAAAGTTTTAAAAGAATTCTATTCTAATCAACTCAATATCTCTATTCATAAGCTTATAAAGAGTATCCAGATTACAATATAAAAAAATAATTAATAAGATTTTAAAGTATTTTTATGAAAGAATTTTGATAATGATGGGAAACTATACTGTAATTTAAGGAATAAATCAAAGGTAAGGAAAGCCCTTAAGGCATTCTTTGAAGCAACTCTGTTTTGATACATGCTTACTCTAGAAAAGAAAAGTAAGATTTAAATAGTAGCTCACTTATTATCTAGAATTGGAGAGAGGGAGTTTGACAACCAATAAAATATAATTAATCTAATAACTTTAAAAGAGTTAATACTAAGAGTAGATTAGATAAAACTAATGGGCAATAAGATACTATCAAATAATAATACTTGAGGTATATGAAAATTAGGGTAATTATATACTTGATTGTAGTAAGGTTTGTGTTATAGTACTTGCGTGAAAGGCTGGTTATATAAAAAGCTAAATCCCTATATCAACCTTTAAATTTTCTATTTTTTGCAATTCTAATTTTATATTTTCTTTAATTTCTTTAATTTTAGAATATCTTTCCGCTATCCTTTTTTGCTCCTCAATATCATAATTCTTTTTCTTGTCAACAGGAATATTAATTTGTATTTTTTCTATTCTATTAACTCCAAGTCTTTTGTTTGAGGCTTCACCCTCTTTATGTAATGGCAAAATGTTATTTAATATAGCCTGCATATATTCCAAAGATATTTTGCCCTGAAATTCTTCTTTTAAAAATAAAGCGCCACAGTGAGTTGTCATGGAAAATTTGCCTTCTCTTAAAAATACAGTTCCAACATAAGTGCCGTCGGTAGTCCAAGTTAAGCATTTACAGTCATAATCGTAAGTATCTATATTAGCAATAATTCCTTCATCACTAGTTTGAGAAGAGTAAGCGGGATATTTTCCTCTATGTTTATTCATATACGATTTAGTATATTTAGATTTACCTTTTTCTATATTAAATATTTCGCCTATTTCGACTACTTGTAAAATAGGATACATCTTCAAAATCAGTAATAATTTTTGACGATTCTATTTTAGAAGCGTAAAGTCCAATTTTTTCTTTTAATTCTTGAATTAAATTAAATTTTGCTATAATTATGTTTTGCTTATCAATGGGCGGCAGCTTTATCTTCAGTTGCATTACTTTGTTAATCCCAGCTTTATTGCTGTAATCAAATTTTTTGGTTAAAATTTCTTCTAATATATATCTTAAATAACTATATAAAGCTTTATTCTTAAACTCATCTTTTAAAACTAAAACTCGGGCATCTTCATTTATCGCAAATTTTCCATTTCTATAAAAAACTCGACCAACAGAACCATTCCTGTTATAAGTTATGCAATCTTTATAATATTTAACATCTTTAATGTTATCAGATATAAAACCAATAACATCGTGTTCATTTTTTGAGCTAGCATACACAGGAATATTGCCTTTATTTTTTTGGCAAAAACGTTTAGTAATACCCTGATTTATGGCGGGAGCATTAAAAATATCTTTAAGACTATACTCTTCTAAATTCATGACTGTCTAATTAAATTAGAATAATCACTAACAAGAAACGAACACTCTGTTAATAAATCAGAAAATTCTTGCATTGTTAAGGGTTTATTTTCATCAACAATCCCTAATTCGGTTCTTTCTTTCTCATTCCAAAATTTATCTATTATCCAATGAGATTCTATGTTATTTTCAAAAATACTAATAGACTGCACTTTGCATCTTTTATCAGTGTTAAACTTAGAAAATCCCTTTTTATTTCCCTTGAAAAACTTAAATAACTCAACAGCTTCTTTAAGGTCGTTTTCTTCAATGTCAAATCTGTTGATATCTCTACTTTCGCCAATTTCACTGCATACATAAGTAAAAACAGGGTCTTTTTGAATTTCTGTTTTGTTTGTTTTTTTAGGAGTGGTAAAAAATGTCTTTATCGGAAGTGATATTATGGCATCAATAAAGCACTCATCTAAAATATATTTTCTTAGGTTTTTATCGTTTTGCCTATTAAGAACTCCATCAGGAACAACAATAAAGGCCTTTCCATTCGGGTTTAAACTTTTAATAATCCATTCCATAAAAAGTCCCTAAACACCCATTGCGTTGATTTTATAATGGTTTTTTAGAATAGAATTCTTTGCAATTTCTTCTTTTAAATTACTGCTTCCGCTCGTTACATATGGTGGATTTGTCAAAATTAAGTCATATTCATTTTCTATTGGCTCTGATAGAGTCCCAAGAATTGAATTAGTCTTCAAAATAAAGCTTTCATTAAAAAGCTTTGCAAATTCTTTGGTGCATTCAGGATTGTTCTTTATTAGCTCGCAAAAGTAAATAAGCATATTTGCTTTTGCAAGTATTATTGTCTTTTGCTCATCTTTATCAAAACCCTTGTCAAAACCTATTATTTTTACCTTTGATTCGATTTTGTTATTTTTTATTTCAAATAGTTCGTGTAAATTTTCCTTAATATATTCGAGCGGAAATTTGCCAACGCCACAAGCAGGGTCGCAAATTTTCATACCTTCTTTTATATCTATCTGAGCCATATCATTTATAGCTCTAACGACGCTTATTGGCGTAAAGAACTGCCCCCAATTTTTCTTGCTAATACTTTCTTTTAAAAAGCTTTCAAATAACTTGCTTTTAAAGTCGTGGTCTATGTTCTCTAGTTTACCAAAATCTCTAAATTTTTCTAAAACTTTTTTAAAAACAGTGTCGTATCCTGCTACAGCTTGCTGGTCTTTACTAACAAATATTGTTCCATTTATAATTGTTGTTTTATCAACATTATTTTCAGGAAATAGTCTTTTTATTTCTGGTCTAATAAGGTTTGTGCAATAATCTAATTGACTATTTTTTTAAGCAATTCATCAAAACTATAATCTTTGCTTAAAATTCCTAAATCACTTAAATATTTGAATATAAAAAGTTCGACAAATGTATATAAACAATTTTCTGGCGTTGCACCGCTTACACTCCAAACATCTTGCCATATTTGCTTTGCTAATCCAGTAGGGTCAATTAGTTGTTGAGGTAATATTTTATCGTTATCACTGCTTATAGATTGTATAATTTCAGAAACTATCCTTTGCAAATTTTCATCTTTTGGGTCAAAAAGGTATTTTAAATCGTTTCCATTTTTATCTTTTACGCTATTGCCTGTTGCAACATTAATCCATATTGTTTCTTGTGTGTCTGTAGCTATTATAAGCTTCGTTCTTAATTTTTTTGCGACTTCTATTTCTTGTAAAATAGCTTTATCTTTTTTATTTTGTGTATTGAATTGTCTAGGAGATTTGTATTCTATTATTGCAATCACTTCTTTTTGTCTTGTAATTATGCCGTCAACCTTTTTTCTTGAAACTTCGCCATAATCAATACTTCTAATAATTTCAGCTTCTTTTAAGGTGTTAATTGATGTTGCACCGATATTATAAAAATTTCAAGTCCCTATTTTTTGTGGATTTTTTAATAAATCTCTTTGTATTTGTAAGTGCTTAGTTGATAACTGGTGATGAATGCCATAAACTCTACGTTTAAATAAACCAAAGATACCCTCTATACCATTGGTTGTTATACTGTCTCTTACGTATTCACCTTTACCATGAGTTAACAGTTTGTCTGTTATAACCTGCATATAAAGTACTCTCATCGGTGTATAAAATAGTATTAACAAAATCTATATGTGTATCTAGGATAGGCTTAATTTCTTTAATATTAGATTTGTTAATGTATTGTAATACGGTATTGCCACCACGTTGCATAAAGCCTAGTACAGACATTTTAAATTTACCACCTTGGCTACCCAAAGTTTGCTTACTAGCATGTTTAAATTTTTCCTTACCACTTAAGTAGGTTTCATCAACTTCAACATCACCGTTCATTTTTTCTATGGTGTTATAAGTTAAGGCATAGCGTATTCTTTGTTGCATGAACCACGCTGTCTTTTGTGTAACCCCTAAGTCTGTGGCAAGCTGTGGAGAGGATATACCTTTTTTATGATTAATTTCTAAATGAAAGGCTAAAAACCATTTAGTTAATGGTAAAGGGCTATCTTCAAATATAGTTCCTTGCTTTACGCTAAATCTTTTCTTACATTGGCTACATTGAAATAAGCCAAGAAGGTTTAAACTCCATATTTTTTCACTTGATTCGCAATGCACACACTTAACTTTGCCTTCCCAACGCAATTTGATTAAGTATTTAACACATTTAAACTCAGTATTCAGCTCTTTTTGCATCATTATTAAATTGCTGAACTTTTTTGACATTTTGCTTCCTCTGTATACTAACTTATATCTAGTATAACAGATCATTTGCTACAGTCAAGTATATAATTACCAAAATTAGGTTAAAGAATTTTTCCTATTTATAGCACTTGAAGGTAGCAGATTCTTAAATTACAATTTAAGTTAAATGTATCAATAATGAAGTGTTATTGCTTTTTTTTTCATAAAAATAAGGTAAGAATAATAATAAATTATTTCCTAGCTTTAGTATTAACAACCTCTTTAAGATCATTACCGGGTTTAGGATACGCCTAGTTATAGCAACTCTTTTATCTACAGAAAAAAAAGTACTAAAGCCATTAATCTAAGTCTCTTTACCATTAATTAATGTAGTGCTTAGCATACTAATAAGGCATTCACAAACTTAGCCACATCCTTATTTTTTAAACCGCATTCCGTAGCAAGCACATTATACTAATTCTTCCTTGTTCATCACCTAACTTCTATTTATTTATTTTATTTTTGCTTCTTTAAATTCTACATGCTTTCTAATTTTAGGGTCATATTTCTTTTTAGCTAATTTGTCTGTAGCTCTAGAGTTTCTTTTAGTTATATAATAATAGCCTGTGCCTGCTGAACTAACTAATTTAATTAAAATAGTGGCTGATTTTGCCATTGTTATGATACCTCTTACTCAATTATTACACCTTATCCCTAAGTATATAAGAATTTTTTTTTAAAGCAAGAGGTTTTTATTGTCTAAAAATAAGAAATCCTATAAACTATACATCATAAGGAATAGTAATATAATCTTTACTTAAGTTAAAGGTTAGCATTCCTCTTATAATATCAACTTCAGTTAAAATTACATCAACCTTATCACCTATTAAAAAGGTTGTATTACTTATTTTTCCTATAACTTGCTGTTCTTTTTCTCGTAAAATAAAGCGCTCATTCCCCATACTTCTAAAAGGTACTAACCCTGAGGACCCATTATCAATTAAATTTACAAACATTCCAGCAGTAGTAATAGTAGTAATATAAGCTTTAAAAATTGTTGTATTTAAATCTTTTTCTAAAAACTGAGCAGTAAGTTTACCAATAGCAGAATACTCAGCCTGCATAGCTTGTCGTTCAGTTTTTGAAATATGGCTTGCGGTATTACTGGCTGAGTATTCTGTAGCTGTTATTTCCTCATCCTCTAAAATTGCAATAATTAGTCTATGAATGGTGAGGTCGGCATACCTTCTAATAGGAGAGGTAAAGTGACAATAATCTTTAAGGGCAAGTCCGAAATGTCCTATATTATAGATATTATATTCTGCTTGAGATTGAGTTTTTAAAACCATTTCGTTAATTATTGGAAAAATATTAGAATCTTTATAATATAACAATAACTCATTTAAGAATCTTGTACTAAGATTATAAGGTACTCTATCAGAATATTTAATACTTCTAAGAAATTCTATTAATTTTTCAATCTTCATATCGCTGGGGTTATCATGAATTCTATAAATACAGATACCTTTTTTATGTAATTCTTTTAGTTTAATAAATTTAGCAGCAGCAATATTAGCACTAATCATGAAATCTTCTACTATTTTGTTAGAAATTAAAGCTTCTTTTACTACAATATTTTCTACATTATTAGAATCATCAAGTACTATTTTTCTTTCAGTAGAAGTAATTTCTAAGGCTCCGCGCTGATGTCTTTGTTTATCTAATAATTGCCAACATTTATATAAGGAATTGATAACCGTATCATTAAGAGGAGCAATATTAGGAGTTACTTCTATATTATCCAGAGCATTTTGTACTTCTTTATAAGTTAAACGAGCATGAGACTTTATTAATGCTCTTTGAAATTCATAATTTTCTAACTCTCCATCACTATTAATATAGAGATGGACTACTAAAGAGCCACGTTCTTCATTAGGATTTAGAGAACACCAGCCGTTTGAGAGCTCTTTTGGTAACATAGGAATAACCAAACCAGGCAAATATACTGAATTCCCTCGCAGGTGAGCCTCTTCATCCAGAAAAGAATTTTCTTTAACATACGCCACCACATCTGCAATAGCTACAATAGCATGAAAACATCCAGGTTTATCGGTAAGTTCTTCAGCCCAAATTGCATCATCAAAATCTTTAGCATCTTCAGCGTCTATGGTTACTAAAGGAATATTCGTTAAATCTATGCGTCCTTCTAAGGTAGGAGCAATACAAGCCTCAGCTTCTTTTAATACGGAGTTAGTAAATTCATGGGGTAGGTTATATTCATAGATTGCTAATAATGATGAAGCCTTTGCCATATCCTGATTTGCAAGAATTTCTAGAAAAATCACCTCTTTTACGGTTACATTATTAGTTATTTGGGCTTTAATTAAAGCACTTTGAGGTATTTCAGGAATATTATTAGAATCGTTAAATTTTAATCCGAAATTTGATCGTATTTTTGAGCTTAAAGGAATCAAATATTTTGAGTTATTGATTTCTTTATAAATGCCGATAATAATTTTATTAGGAGTCTCAATTGCTAAAGGATCTATAGGTTTAATAGGTTTTGCTAATAAATAATTATCATTGGAGGGTTTAATTTCTGCTAAGAAGGAATCCCCTATATTTATGAGTTCTTTAGTAATTACAAAAATTGGATTAGTTATCTTATTTTTATAATAATTATCAGCAAACTCTGCAATATATTCACCCTCACTATTGATGTTTATAAGTTTTAAAAGAGATGTATTAGGAATGCTTGTTTTCTTAGTAGTTTTAGCACTTACCATATAACGATTTGATTGGGTTTTTGCTAAAATTCCTTGGGTTAATAAGTCTTTTATTAGTAAAGTAAATGGTAACTTTTCAGAACTTTTAAGGGAAAACTTTTTCATTAAATCTTTTATAGATGTTGGTTTTTTATTAATAAAAGTAATAATTTCTTCTATTTTAGGTAATGCTCTAGGATGCAGGGGTTTATTATTTGTAAATTTGCTACTGGGGGATTCATTATAGTATTTATGGAAATTATTTTCTTGATCACCTCTAAAGCTGTTTCTGTCTCCGCCTCTTTCAAAACTGCGATCACCTCT
>NZ_DBKDTU010000159.1:0-7622 GCF_055505085.1 Candidatus Hepatincolaceae symbiont of Strigamia maritima | reverse complement strand
GCATAAACAGAATCGGCACTTAAAAAATATTTTCTTAATATTTCTTTTTGTTCAGAATTTAGGTTGGCTGGAGTTTCCACTTTAATATTAACAAACATATCACCTTTTGAAAAAGAATTTAGAATTTTCATACCCTTGCCTTTTACCCTAAAAATTTGCCCACTTTGAGTTCCCGCAGGAATTCTTAATTCTATAGTACTACCATCAATTGTAGGAATTTCTATATTATCACCCACCGCTGCCAAGACCATTGGAATACTAACTTGGACATTTAAATTATTGTCTGTTTTAGTAAAAGTTTTATGTGCTTTAATATTAATACCAACAAATAAATCTCCTGCTTCTCCTCCTCTAAATCCAACTTCCCCCTGACCTTGCAAACGAATTCTCATACCGCTCCCGATACCTGAGGGAATATCTATACTAAGAGTCTTATGTTTCGGTACAACCCCGTTTCCTTTACAATTTTTACAAGAGTTTTTTAGAGACTCTCCTGCTCCACCGCAAACATGACAGGTTTGCTCCACGGAAAAGAAGCCGTTTCTAGCTCTAATCCTACCACTACCCTTACAAGTTGTACATGTGGTATATTCAGGTTGCCCATCAGCTCCGGAACCGTTACATCTCCCACAAGCAGATTTAATTTCTATTTGAATATCTTTCTTAGCACCGAAAAAAGCCTCTTCTAAGGTAATTTCCATATTATATAATAAATCATTACCTCTGTTGCTTTGCTTAGATTTTTTTCTACCTCCGAAAATATCTTCAAATCCTCCAAAATTACCAAAAATGTCTTCAAAGAAGCTAGAAGAAAATCCTCCTGCTCCAAATCCTTGTGAAGAATATCCTCCTCCGCTAGGATTATATGCTCCAGCATCGTACTGTGCCTTTTTTTGAGAATCTTTTAAACACTCATAAGCTTCACCAATTTCTTTAAATTTATTCTCTGACTCTTTATTTCCTCTATTGTTATCAGGATGATGTTGTTTAGCTAAATTAAGATATGCAGACTTTATTTCTTTCTCTGTAGCATTTTCTTTAACCCCTAAGATTTTATAATAGTCTTTACTCATTTTTTTTAATCCATTTCTTATTTTATTATTTAATTACAAATAAACTAAGAGCATGTACCTAAAGTATATACTCTTAGTTTTTGTATAGTTAACTTGAAAATAAATTTTGCCTATTATTTTTTTTCTTCATATTTGGCATCTACTATATCTTCTTTATTGTTACCAGCGACTTGTGCTTCACCCTCAGTTACTCCCTCAGTAGTTTCTCCGGCTGTTGCCTGTGCTGTGGCTTGTTTCTCGGCTTCTTGCTTATAAAGTAATTCTCCGAGTTTCATTGCAACACTAGTTAGGGCTTCCGTTTTCTTTTGAATATCTTCAGCAGAAATCGTAGTTGTGGTATCGTCTTTAGCAGTTTTTAAATCAACAATTGCTGTTTCAATTTCAGTTTTAAGTTCTGTTGAAACTTTATCTCCTAAATCATATAGTTGTTTTTCTACATTATGAATTTGATTATCTGCTACATTTACTGCTTCAATTTTAGCTTTCTTTTCTAAATCAGCTTCAGCATTTTCTTCAGCATCTTTAATCATTTTTTCAATTTCTTCTTTTGATAATCCGCCTGAAGGTTGAATTTTAATTTGCTGAACTTTACCTGTAGCTTTATCAGTAGCAGAAACATTTACAATTCCGTTAGCGTCTATATCAAAAATTACTTCAATTTGCGGAACTCCTCTTGGCGAAGAAGGTAATCCTATTAAATCAAAAGCCCCTAATAACTTATTATCATGAGCTATAGATCTTTCTCCTTGGAACACCCTAATAGTTACTGCACTTTGATTATCTTCTGCAGTTGAAAATACTTGACTTTTTTTAGTAGGGATAGTGGTATTTTTTTCAATTAATTTAGTAAATACTCCTCCCAAAGTTTCTATTCCTAGTGAAAGAGGGGTTACATCAAGTAATAATACATCCTTAACGTCTCCTTTTAAAACACCGCCCTGAATAGCCGCACCAACAGCTACAACTTCATCAGGATTCACCCCTTTATGAGCTTCTTTTCCAAAAAATTCTTTTACAACCTCAGCAACTTTAGGCATTCTAGTCATTCCTCCTACTAAAATCACCTCATCAATTGTAGAGGCTTGAAGTTTAGCATCCTTTAAAGCAGCTTTACACGGATCCATAGTTCTTTTTATTAAATCAGCTACTAAGGATTCAAACTTAGCTCTAGTTAGTTTAATATTTATATGCTTAGGACCACTAGCATCTGCTGTAATAAAAGGTAAATTAATATCAGTTTGCATAGAGCTGGATAGTTCAATTTTGGCTTTTTCAGCAGCTTCTTTTAATCTTTGTAAAGCCATAGTATCTGTAGTTAAATCTATACCAGATTCCTTTTTGAACTCTTCAATCAGGTAAGAAATAATTTTTCTATCAAAATCTTCACCCCCTAAAGTTGTATCTCCGTTAGTAGATTTTACTTCAAATACCCCATCATTTATTTCTAAAATAGAAACATCAAAAGTACCACCTCCGAGGTCGTACACTGCTACAATACCATTTTTCTTTTTATCTAAACCATATGCTAAAGCAGCAGCGGTTGGTTCATTGATAATTCTTAAAACATTTAAACCGGCAATTTTACCGGCATCGTTAGTGGCTTGTCTTTGAGCATCATCAAAATAAGCCGGCACGGTAATTACTGCTTCAGTTGGTTTTTCTCCTGAGAAACTTACTGCTGTATCTACCATTTTTTGTAAAATAATTGCGCTAATTTCCTGAGGAGTATAAGTTTTACCTTCAACTTCTACTGAGGCATCACCGTTTTTTCCTGCTACAATTTTATAAGGAGATAATTTCTTTATGGCTTCAATATCTTTATCTTTAAATTTTCTACCGATTAATCTCTTAATTGCAAACAAAGTAGCTTTAGGGTTAGTTACTGCCTGTCTTTTAGCAGGTTGTCCTACTAATTTTTCACCATCCTTAGTAAAACCGACCATTGAAGGTGTTGTTCTTGCACCTTCTGAATTTTCAAGCACTCTAGGTTCTTTACCATCCATTACCGCCACACAAGAATTAGTTGTTCCTAAATCTATTCCTATTACTTTTGCCATTTTTTCTATCCTTTCTCTCTTGTTATTATATTATTAGTTGTCTTATAATTTGAGTTTCTTAATTATATCTTATTATAGGTAAGAAGATTTTTTTATTTATGCAAGGCTAATTATGAATTTTTTATTATAGCTACCTTAGCAGGTCTGAGCAATCTTTCTCCTAAAATATAGCCTTTTTCTAAAACTTCAATAATTTGTTCGTCTTCTTTGCTTCCATCTACTTTGCTATATAAAGATTCATGTAAATTAGCATTAAATTTTTGCCCTAATGCCTCTACTTCTCTTACTCCGTATTTTTGTAAAATTTTTTCAGACTCAGCGTAAGTTAAAGTAATCCCTTCTATAAAACCCTTAAGGTTTTCTGCATTTATTTCTTTGGATTGTTTATTTTGTACCTCAACTAGGGCTTTTAAAAAAATATCCATTACTCCTAAAATATCTTTAGCAAAGGATGCTATAGCATACGTACTAACATCTTTTTGCATTTTGTCATATCTTTTTCTAGCATTATCTAAATCTGCTAAAGCCATTAAATATTTATTATCATATACTTGAATCTGTTGTTGTAATTCTTTAATTTGTAATTCTGTACTTTGTAGCTCAGCACTGGTATTTTCTGTTGTTAATCCCGGTTCTTGATTCAAGCCATCTTCTGTTTTAGATTGTAAAGTCTTAGAAATATTATTTTTCTCAGTATTTTCTTGAATATTTTCTGTATTAAAATTCTCCTTAAGACTTTCCCGTGAATTTTTATTAGTCATATTTTAGCTCCACCATTTAATTTTATATCTTATAATACAGATAGTATATTTTTTTATTTTTGCATTAGTATTTTGAAAATAAATTTTATATGTTATAAATTGATTTATAATTGATTTTTTATATACTTAAGAGTTATTAAATGCAGAGACCCTCTGGCAGAATTTATAATAAATTGCGAGAAATTAGCTTTGAACCCCACTACTTAAAAAATTCTGAAGGTTCCTGTCTTATTGGTTTCGGTAATACTAAAGTAATTTGTACTGCTACTATTGAAGAAAAAGTCCCTAGTTTTTTAAAGAATAAGGGAATGGGTTGGATTAGTGCTGAATACGGAATGTTACCAGGTTCCACTAATACAAGAATTGAGCGTGAAGCTGTAAAAGGCAAACAAACCGGTAGAACTCAAGAAATTCAAAGATTAATCGGTAGAAGTCTTAGAGCAGTAACTAATCTAAAAGCCTTAGGTGAGAGACAAGTAAAAATAGACTGTGATGTGCTGGAGGCAGACGGCGGGACTAGAACTGCTTCCATTAATGGTGCTTATATTGCTCTTTTTTTAGCTTTACATAAATTACATAAAAAAGGTGTTTTGCAGTTTTTCCCTATTAATACCGAAGTAGCAGCTATTTCTTGTGGGATTTATAAAACTACTCCGATTTTAGATTTAGATTATCTTGAAGATAGTAATGCTGAGGTAGATGCTAATTTTGTACTCAACGGAGAGGGGAAACTTATAGAAATTCAAGCCACTGCAGAACAAAAACCCTTAAGTTTTGAACATTTAACAGATTTAATGCAACTAGCAAAAACCGGAATTCAAGAAATTATTACTTTACAAAGAAAAACCCTGTTATCTCTGACTATCCAATAAAAAATTATGATAAATTTACTAAAGAAAACCATAGTTCTAGCTTCACATAATACTAATAAATTACTAGAATTACAAACTATTTTAGTTCATTATGACGTAAAATTAACTAAATCCTCTGATTATAATTTAAAAGATCCTGTTGAAGATGGTACTACTTTTGCACAAAATGCTTTAATTAAAGCCAAATTTGTTGCGGAAGAGACTGGATTAATTGCTTTGGGAGATGATTCCGGATTAGAGATAGTAGCTCTTAATAATCAACCTGGGATTTTTTCCGCACGTTGGGCTATTAATAATGATTATAATATTGCCATACATACCATAGAAAACCTCATGAATAAACAACATTTAGAAACCGGAATTAAAAATTGGGAAGCACGTTTTGTTTGTGTTTTATGTTTATATTTTCCTAGAACTAAAATTTTTGAATTTTTCACCGGAATAGTAAAAGGGAGTATTACTTTTCCAAAAAAAGGTAATAACGGCTTTGCTTATGATTCTATTTTTAAACCCAATGGGTATGATATAACTTTTGCAGAGATGGAGTCTGTATTTAAAAATACTATTAGTCACAGACAACATGCTATTAATAATTTAGTAAAATACTGTTTCCCTACAGTTGCTTAATAATCTTCTTTAACTGCTTATCAAAAGAATTTTTCTTTTAATCTTTATCCTAACTATTCTTAAATTACTAAAAATTCCTTGCTAAAGACTTACTCTACTAGTAAACTTCACTTACAGGCTCTTAATAAAAAATTTTAATATGAATACTTCCGAACAAGTACCAAGTCCTTTAAAAACAAACCTTTCTGCACGAGGAAATAAACTTAGTATTTATATTCATTGGCCTTATTGCCTTGCAAAATGTCCTTACTGTGATTTTAACAGTTACTCTTTTAAACATATTGATTATGAACTTTGGGAAAATGCTTATTTAGCAGAACTACAAAAACACAGTAATTTTTTAAGAAATAAAACTATTACTTCGGTTTTTTTTGGAGGTGGAACCCCTTCTCTTATGAAAGTAAGCACTGTTGAAAAAATTCTTAATTTTATAGCCCTTATTAATAAAAATATTTTACCTACGGAAGTAACTCTAGAGGCTAATCCTTCTACTATAGAAGTTGAAAAATTTAAAAATTTAAAAACTGTTGGTATTAATAGAATTTCTATCGGTATCCAATCTTTTAATCAGCAAAATTTACAATTCTTAGGAAGAAATCATAATGTAAATGAAGCCCAAATTGCCCTTGATTTAGCTAATACCCTTTTTGAAAGAGTATCTTTTGATTTAATTTGTGCTCTACCTCACCAAGAATTACAATCTTGGCTAACAGAACTTAATTATGCCTTAAAATTTTTTAAAGAACATATCTCTATTTATCATTTAACAATAGAACCCAATACTGTTTTCTATACTAAAAACATTCCTACTATTTCTGAAGAGAAAGGAGCAGAATTTTTCATAGAAACTATCACTACCTTAGCACAACATAATATCAAACAATATGAAATTTCTAATTTTTCAACAGAACATAAAGAAAGTATTCATAATTTAAATTATTGGGAAGGAGGGTTTTATCTGGGAATAGGTCCAGGAGCTTATGGTAAACTTTATTATAATCAGAAATTTATTAGTACAGAGCAAATCAAAAATCCTAAAAAATGGTGTGACCAAGTTCTAAAAAACTCTACTATTTTTTCTGATAATACTTTTAATGTTTTTGAAGAACTCTCAACTCTACAACGCTTTGAAGAAGTAATTATGACTTATTTACGTCTCAATAAATGTATTCCCAAAGATTTATCCCAACATTTATCTCCTGCGAAAATTAAATTCTTAATCGAGAATAAGCTACTATTAAAAAATCATAATTCTGAAATAACTACTACTCTGCAAGGTAAACTTTTGTTAAATTATGTTATTTCACAGTTATTAGTTGAATAATACTGGTCTTTTTATAAAATTTTTATAAAAATCTTCAAAAAAAATTATAATGTTGTAAAAAGTTCTTTATTTTCTACTTGACAAATCAGTGATGATAAACAATACTATGGAGTAGAAACATCAATATTAAAATTCTTTTATGGAGTTTTTTTATAATGATTACTAAGGAAATAAATGAATTTAGAGACTATAAAAAATATTTTACAAAAACAATTAGTTGTGTCTTGTCAAGCTTTAAGTAACGAACCTTTACATAGTTCTTTTATTATGTCTAGAATGGCTTTGGCTGCTAAAGAAGGCGGGGCAGTAGCAATTAGAGCAAACACTATTGAAGATATTCAAGCAATTAAAGCTACTACTAATTTACCAATAATTGCTCTATTAAAAAAAGAATATCCTGATTCAGCAGTTTATATTACTCCTACTCTAAAAGAAATTGAAGAATTATTCACTATTCAGCCTGACGTAATTGCTATCGATGCTACTTCAAGAATCCGTCCCTTCAAACAAAAATTAGAAGATTTTTTTTCTTTAGTAAAAAAGACTTATCCTAAACAGCTCTTTATAGCTGATATTTCTACTATTGAAGAGGCAGTTTTTGCAGAAAAATTAGGATTTGATTTAATAGCTACAACTCTCCATGGCTATACCAATGATACTAAAGGGAAAACTGTCCCAGATAATAATTTTCAATTTATTAAAGAATTAGTACAAAATGTAAAAATTCCAGTTTTAGCTGAAGGCAACATAGATACTCCGGAACAAGCTAAGCTTGCTTTAAGTGTTGGGGCTTTTTCTATAGTTGTAGGAACCGCAATTACTAGACCACAATTAATTACTAAAGCTTTTGTAAAGGCATTGATTTCATTAAACTAATTTAAAAAATCTTATTATAGAATAAATAATTA
>NZ_DBKDTU010000158.1:0-1660 GCF_055505085.1 Candidatus Hepatincolaceae symbiont of Strigamia maritima | reverse complement strand
AAGAAAAAAATTATTATTATTACCATTAAATAGTTAATGGTTCATAGCTATATTATTATATTTGTAAGCAATAAGAGTAGCAAGCTTTTTTCTACTAATCTTCATTTTACTACTACCTTATTATGCATGGTGGAGGATATTTTGGGTTTTTTATTACGGATTGTTCACTTTAAGGCTTGACAATATTATATAAGTATTAATATTCATATATTATCATAGAGATATGAATAAAAACTTATTAATACGTTCTGATTGTAAAGAAGCGTTAACTAATCTTATTAATGATGGTGTTAAGGTAGATTGAATCTATTTAGACCCTCCGTTTAATAGCTCTCGTACTTATAATATAATCTATAGTACTATGGGTGTTACTGCTCAAGCTAAAGCCTTTCATAATATGTGGGAATATAATTCACAAAGTAGGCAAATGCTTTTAAACTTTGAAAATCTTATTGATACAATGGATGAATTATCCGACCTTGTAAAGAGCTTTCTTAAAGTGTGGATTGCACCTTTACAAAGTGGCAATATAGAAGATAAGAAAATGTTAATTTATCTTATCTATATGACTGAACGCCTTGTATTAATGAAAAAAATACTAAAAGATACAGGTTCTATATATTATCATTGTGACCATACAGCTAGTCACTATGTGAAAATTATTATGGATGGAATTTTTGGACGTGAAAATTTTAGAAATGAAATTGTTTAGCACTATCAAACAGGGGGGCAAGCAAAAGATGGTTTTCTAAAAAACATGACATACTTTTATGGTATAGCAAAGACTATAATAATTACTAATTCAATCCTAACGACATTAAAATAAAAAGAACAGAAGAAGTTTTAAAAAGGATTAATTCTGGAAATGCTAATGCAACAAGAGCTACCACATTAGATAAGTTACCTATGGATGTATGGACAGATATTCAAGCATTAAATGCAATGGAAAAAGAACGTTTAGGTTACCCTACACAAAAACCAATAGCATTATTAAAGAGAATACTCAAAGCAAATTGCCCTAAAAATGGTATAGTTTTAGACCATTTTTGTGGATGTGGCACGACTATTGCTAGTGCTATCGAAAATAAGATAAATTGGATTGGTGTAGACATTTCTTACGATGCTACCGATGTAATGATAGATAGATTAACTAACCATTTATATGTAGATAAAGATACTTACGAATTTATAGATGGAAGCCCAGAAACAAAATTAGAATATGATAAACTAGATGCTTTTGCTAAACAAGATTGGTTAATTAGAAAGCTAGGTGATATGCCTAATCCTAAGAAAAGTGGGGATCATGGTATTTATGGTGATTTAAAATTTCTTGTTTTTTTGATACTTTAAGACTACCACAGTAAGAACAAATAGGCTTATCACCCCATCTTTTCTTTTCTAAATACTCTATGCAACTTTCTTGTGTTGGAAACTGCTTAAAAGCTTGTATAATATTCATAGCTAACCTTTATTAGTAATACTTCACAATATTAGTATATAAGGGTTAGTATAAAAGACAACTATTTAGTGTTTATATCCAAAGAAAATACCAAAGAATTAGAAATAGATATAGAAGATGTGCTAAGTATAACAAAACAAGATATTTCTTCTAAGTTCTACAATGGAGTTATTTATAATTCTTGGAATATTAAGGAAGCTA
>NZ_DBKDTU010000157.1:0-22385 GCF_055505085.1 Candidatus Hepatincolaceae symbiont of Strigamia maritima | reverse complement strand
ATCTACACTCTTTCCCTACACGACGCTCTTCCGATCTGCTCAATTAATATAGCACAGAATTTTGTATATGCAAAATTAAATAACTACTTTTACTGAAACATTTAAGAATAAACTCTATACCACTCTTTCATGCTAATAAATCCTGCAAGAATGAGAATTATATCTTTGGAAGAGGTGGTAATATAAATTTTTTTAGTTAGGGTTAAAGGACGTCTTAAAAATGTTTTAACTACTGTAATTCTTTTTAGAAATAAGCTTATACAGTGCTGAGATTTGTACTAAATTAAACATTCTTTATTATTAGTAACAAAGTACTTTTTAAAGTATAGAATAAGTGGGGTTTCCTACGTATTTTCTGAAGAATTCCAAACTTGAGATCCTATAATATTTTGCAAGTAATAGAGTTAAATTTAAACATTTTTCCTCACTAATTTCTAAAAAAGTAAGAAAACGTAACATCTAACTATTAATACCTTCGGTATATTTAGAATTCTCCGGAAAAACATTTTTATATTAATATAAAGGGATTTTATAAGTTAAGAACTCTTTGTCTGCACGAGATAAATAATCTGATAAATCTTCTTTTTCCTGAGGAATATGGGTAAAGTTCTCAACTTTTAGTTTCCCATTTAGTACTATATTATTTTGTTCTTTAAATTCAGAAAAATCCTTACCCATACGCCAAGTATTACTTATTTGGCTTTCTTGATGCTCAGTAAGTTTATAAATATTTTTAAAAACACAGTAGTTTTTTACAGTTGCTATCATACCTTCTTCTCCTTGAATAAAATTTATATAGAAATAGGATCTTGAACCGTTAAAATAATTATTATAAATATAAGTATTAAGTAGATACATCTTATGAAATTCACTATTATCATATACAAAGGTGCCTAATTGGACCCTATTATAGCAATGGTTACCTGCAAAAATAGTATTCTTAGTATTTCTAATTTTAAGATAGCCGTTTGATAAATCGGGCCAACCTCTAAAATAATTGCCGATAATTTTTAAGCCATCATAAAATTTTACATAAATTACGTGATCTCTCTCATAATTATTTAGTTCATTACCGTGTACGTAATTATCTCTAAAAACGATATTTTGTCCATTAGAGACAATGTTATAAGCAGTAATAAAATAACCTTGATCCTCTGTTAGAAGAATAATATTCTGTAATTTAAGATTTTCTACTTTTTTTAGTACGGAAATTGTGGTGGTAGGTAACATTAATGCAGCTTCATCTTTATTAATTAAAGATCCCCAAAAATTATGCTGAATTAGAGTGTTTTTCCCAGCAAATGTAGACAAAGATTTCCCATGAAATTTCTCTCCACGCATAAAAACATTACCCTTAATTTCTGAATAAATATTACTAACCGAGAGTTGATAAGCACTTTTAGTATTAAAAAAAGCATTGTTGATAATTTTTAAGTTTTCTTTATAAGGACCACTAAAATATACTTCAATATTTTCAAAACAAATATTTTGAATGGTTATATCACTAACTTTATCGTTATAATTAGTATTACCAAGAGTGGTATGCCCACCTTCCCTAGTAATAGCAGTTAATAGAACCTCGCCAGTACTATCACCTATTAGAGAATTATAACTTTGTAACTCAAAATTATAATTTAAGATAATATATACCCCTTTTGGAAAATATAAGCCTTTTTTTTGAGTGTTTGATGCTGAAAGTGCAATTTTGAAGAGATCTGAGATATCGCTATTAGAATTAGGTATAATTCCGAATTCAGTAACTGATATTAAATTATCCATAGTTTTTTACTCCTGTTTTGAATGGTTTGGCAATGTTATAAAAATCTTTATTATAAAATAGAAAAATTTTTTGAAGGTAATGGAATAAACATATTTAGCAATTATATTATAGAGATAAAAATTAATATACTTTTTCTACGAATAACTATAACTAATAAAAAGTTATTTGTCAAGATAAAAAATAAATTTCTGCATTTTATGCAGATTTTGTGTGTTTACCAGATTGCTTAGTGGCGGTGCGAAGCCCTACCCTTCTATAAGATATTTTCCCAAGCTTTGCATAATTTTTAGCTAATTGGGTACTCAGCACTGCAACGAAGATTACCTAATAGGCATACTTATATTTTCATTCTAAAAAATAAATTAAATCTCTGAATTGTTTGCAGAGAATTGAAATCATTGAAATATTTTTCGGGGAAATCATTTTGAGTCATAACATTTACCATAGTGAGCATTCTAGTGTAATCAAGATAAAGACCGCCCATTGCTCCGTAACTTACATAATCGTTAAAATCATGCTTAAAAAATAATCCGGCACCGAAAAACACACTGTTATTTCCTATAAAAGCACCCAAGCTTTTAGTTTTTTCATCATTAAAAGAATAGGCTACACTTAACAGCGGTATAGGAGGTATATAAAGATCCTCCAATTGTCTAAGCTTTGAGAGATGCTTAATGTTTTCTTTTGTAAAGGGGTCTTCCAGTTCGTTGATATACAATATTCCTATACTAGTATCCCAGCGTTTATTGGAATAAACTGCTGCAACAGAAGTAACAATTTGTAATTTAGTATATAGGGTATTTTCTCTTGTAGCTAAAAAATCAAGAGCTTCTTGTTCTTTATTAGGATACATAATTTTATTAGATATAAGAACGCTAGGAACCTGAGGTTCGATATAAGTTTCCATAATACTACTCAGACTTTCTGCTTTAAATGTCCAATTGGTATTAAAATTATAACTAACCTCGAAGCCTAGTGAGTGAGTATTGGATGCCCTATAGTTTTTATTGTAATTAAGGTCGTGTTTAAATGTTTGATAATATCTCCCATCAGAAGTTTTTACTACTTTAATACCATCTGAGACAACTCTCATAAAACTTATTCCCTGTATATAGGTTAAAGCTATTACAAAATCACTATGAAAGTAAGCATAACGGATAGCCCATAATGGAGGAATATCGTACTGATTTATGATTTCTCCGATGGTTTTATCAAATAAAGGACTTAATCTTGGTTTAAAAAAATAATATAGGGAAAATTCTTGAGTGTCTGTCGGAAAAATTGAGATTGAGGCAATATCCTGAGGATATAAAAAATCAGTTTTTAAAGGGGTAATACTGGTAATATTATCATTTAACGGTAGAGTTAAATTAGCTATTAGCGGTAGAATATCCAATTGTCCCCAAGTAACATTTTGTCTACCGACATTGATCATAAAATATTTTGAAGGACTAAGTTTTGCATAAAATTCATTGAAAGTAAATTTATCATAGGTATACACATAATTTATGTTCGTTTCCAAACCTGTCATACTTACAAAAGTAAATTCCTGCATAGAGTAATAATATCCTCCTAAAAACTTAACTGAGAGCATATCCCAAGTATTATTATAAGCTAGAGAAAGACCAGCAGAACGTTTATCCATTTTAGTTGAGTTAAAAGATGAAACAAGACCTAATTCTACGGTTAAGTGCTTTTTAAAATCCTCAAAAACCGAAGTGGTTTTCTTAGTAATGTGTACTTCTTCTAATTGTAAACCATCGGTGGAAAACTTTGCCGTTCTACCTGTGTTATTAGTACTTTGGTTAGGAGAAAAAGCCATTATATTATTAGGTGCTGATACATTGGGTGCAGTTATCCCGAAAGAAAGCTTAAAATGGCTAAAGAGTACAATTATTATTAAAAATTTAAAGACGTGGGGTATATTAATTTGAGTATTACTAAGATTGTTATTAAAAGGATACAGTAACGGAACTCGCATTACTATAATTATCTCCTTATATACTATATTTAGGTTGATTTTTAAAAGTATTTTTATTATAATATAATTTTCGTAAAGATACAAATAATTTGTCAGAGAAGGTTAAAAATGCAATTTAAGATTTTATATAGAGTTTTAGCTATGCTAGTACTGAGTACGGTTGCTAGTGCAGCTATAAGTGGCTATGATGTAATGAAGATTGTATATGATGAGGCAAATAAGAATAAAAATCAGCTTATTGATATGAAATTAATTATTGTAAATAAGGATAAAGAAAAAAGAACTCGTTTATTTCATTTAAAATCTAAAATTGCTGGTTCTAATACTAAGAGTTTAATAAAATTTTATGAACCTGCACAAATTAAAGGTACTACTTTATTAACTCATAAAAATAATAGTACTTCTGATACTTCGCAATGGATTTACTTCCCATCTTTTAGATCTATTAAAGCTATTTCCGGTGATGAAAAAAATCAAAGTTTTATGGGCTCAGATTTCTCATATTCCGATATTGCTGGGAGACAACTTAATCAAGATGAGCATACTTTGGTTAAAGAAGACGATAATTACTATTATGTAACTAGTGTGCCGAAAGATAAAAGCGATTCTTACTCTAAGATGGATATTATCGTGAGTAAGAAAAATAAAGTAGCTTTAAAAATTGTTTTTTATAATAAAAGCGGAGAAATTTTAAAAACTCTATTAAATTCTCAAGTTTCATTGGTAAACGGTGCTTATGAAGTGGTAAAATCAGTAATGAAGAATGAATTAAGAGGTGGAGAATCTATGATGGAAAAGCTTAATATTAATACTAGTGTTAATATTAAAGATGATGATGTAAATTTAAAAGCCTTACAACTGGCTTCTTAATAAAGATTGAACAGTTAAAGAGAGCTTATTTTTTAGCATGTTTTTTAATCAAACTCTTTTAAAAACCTTAATTCTGGTATTTTGGGCGGTATTAATTTATGTATTATTACTACCTAA
Organism: Candidatus Hepatincolaceae symbiont of Strigamia maritima; assembly: GCF_055505085.1. Lineage (NCBI taxonomy): Bacteria > Pseudomonadati > Pseudomonadota > Alphaproteobacteria > Rhodospirillales > Candidatus Hepatincolaceae > Candidatus Hepatincolaceae symbiont of Strigamia maritima. The sequence goes on along the minus strand of NZ_DBKDTU010000157.1, from coordinate 17,637 downwards.
TAAAAACCTATATTATGATAATTCTAAATGGTTAGGAGCGAACAATCCCGTAGAAAAAGCTTTGAATTTACTGGAGAGTAAATTTCAGCCCTATGAGAATGTTGTGCTGGCTTATGACTTTTCTAAGAATATTTTTAATCAAAAAACCATAACTTCTATTAGAAATTTAGGAGATGATTTAAAAAATATTTCCGGTGTAAATGAAGTTTTATCTCCTCTTACCGCAACAGTATTAATTGAGCATAACTCTGCATTAGAGAATATTACCTATGAGAAGGCAATTGACAAGAATTATTATAAAAACCCAGCAGAAGTACAAGAGAATTTTTTACAAAGCCCTTATTATTTAAAAATAGTTTCTAAAGATTTAACTAAGGTATCCCTCATTGTAAAAACAGATACTTTGAATGATGATCTCAAACGTAATAAGGTTATTGAGAATATTCAAAATATAGTTAAAAAATACTCAAAAGAACTACCGAAAGTGCATTTCTCTGGGGATGGTATTTTAAAATATCAACTTAATTTGGAAACTCAAAATGATTTATATAAACTCGTAATTATTAATTTTTTTATTATCGGAATAATTGCTTTTGCTTTGGGAGGCTATAGAAAAACTATTATGGTATGGGGGGTAACCCTAATTACTCTCTTGACTTGTTTGTTTGTAATCGGAATTAATGAGCATCCTTTAACTTCTTTAAGTATTGCTTTAATTGTAATGGTAAATGTGGTGGGGGTGAGTGATGCTTTCCATATTATTGAATATTTTCAACATACGCAAAGTTTGCCTAAATATCAAAGAATTAGTAAATTAGAACGGATGATAGTTACTATTAAGGCTACTATAATGCCTTGTTTTTTAACTAGTCTTACCACTGCCGTAGGGTTTGGTACTTTTATGTTTAGTGACCTTATTCCATTAAATAATTTTGGTCTTGATGCTTCTATTAGTATTATGTTTTCTTACCTCTTTAATATGCTTTTAATGGCTAGTTTGTTATTAATTTTACCTATGGGAAAAACTGCGGAAACTAAAAATTCGCAATACACTAAACTTAATTTAGTGTTATTAGAGAAAATTTTTATAGTGGCAACCAAATACCCTAAAAGGGTGATTATAACCTTCTTAGTATTAATGGGATTGCTGCTCTCAAGTTTACCCTTTGCTAAAACTGAGAGTAATTTTTTAGATGTATTCTTTGCTAAAAAAAGTAACTTTTATCAGGATTTCACATATTTAGACAGATATTTTAAGGGTTCAAACAGTTTTAATATTATTTTAGATAATCAAAGCTCTGACTATTTTAAAACCATGGAGGGTTTTAATAATGTAAAATTTTTAGTTGAAAAACTAGAGAGCTTACCATTAGTTAATGCCACAGAGAGCTACTTATTACCTCTTAAAATGGTTCATGAACATTTACGAAGAGACAAATCCCCCTATCCTGTTTCTGAGGATGAACTAGCACAGGAATTATTATTCTTAGATTTATCAAGAACTGATAACAATCAGGGAATTTTAACAAGTTATATAGACTTTACTTATCAAAAAGCTCATATTAAGCTACAAACTAATAATTTAAATTCCGAACAATTAGATAAATTAGTGAATGAAATTCAGGTAATTTTAAAAGATGTTGCCATTAAAGAAAAAATAATTACCGGTAATAATGAATATTTTAATACCCTTAGTAAAGATGTTTTAAGTACGCAATTCATTAGTATTGTGCTATGTTTTTTTATTATCTTTGGTATCTTTTTTGTGGTATATAAAATAGAATTATCACTAAAAGCTACTTTGGTATCTGCTTTTCCGATAGTATTTGTGCTTTCTAGTATTGTACTGAGTACTACTCCTTTTGATTTTGCGGTGGTATTGGTGTCTAGTGTTACTCTGGGTTTAAGTGTGGATAATACTTTACATATTTTATCCAATTTTTTAAGGGCACGCAGAAATTCCTCCGGATTAAATAAAGAAGCACAGTTAAAAGTCGCTTTATTTGTACCAGGTTTAGCTATTACCCAAGCTGCACTTTTATTTTGTATTACCGCACTAATCTTTACGGTATCTGATTTAGTATTGCTAAAAAAATTCGGAATATTTACGGCAATTACTATTATGGTTGCTTTTCTTACTTCTACCCTGTTCTTTTTAGCTTTGCTACGCTCCGGCAAACAATCTACATGACAATGTTGCTTTGGCTAATTAATAGTCATTTCTCTAAAAAGTAAATTTCTGTGTGCCTATCCAATTATTCTGCCTATAGTGCGGAGCAATCTCTATTCAAAATTATCTACTCTAAGCTAATGTTCCCAGCTTTTAAATTTCTAAGTTTTTAAAAAAGCTATGGAGAAAGATTTAATAGTAGTCTTGGGAGAGGCTACAAGGTAAGTATATTAGTATTGGGATTAAGAAGTATAGTATACGTTTAGTTATAGAGGAGGTTAGAAGAAATACTTAGCATTAAGCTGGAAGGTACTGGTTTTTACTTGTTGATTCAGTTCTTGAGAATATAAAAAAGCTAAATTTAGAATACCATTATAGAGATAATTTATCCCTAGTTGCAATTCAAGGGTATTCTGATTATAAACGCCATCTTGTAAGCTTAGAGCATCTTTAGTATAACTATGTGTGAAGGCTACTTTCGTTGTACTAATATCTTTATTTAATTTTCTGTTATATTCAAGATTTAGGAAAGGAGCAATATCGTGCTCATTTACTTCTAGGGAATTACTTAAAATCTGTGAATTTTGTGAGGTATTATGCTTTATGGCGGAGCCTGTTGTAGTTTCTAAATAAAAAACTTTACTTAATCTAAGCCCAATACTCCCTATTACATCGTTAATATTTTCTTTTGTTACCTTTAGACTTAAAGGATGATTATTCTCTTTATAATCATTCATAGTATAATAAGAGTAACTTATTCCTACGTAAGGATTAAGGGTAATAAATTCGGTATCAAGAATACTACCAAATTCATTATTTAGAGTGAAAACTTTATCAGAGATATCAGCTACAGCAATTCCGTTTAAGGTAGAAATTTTAATCTGTCTTCTTTGTTTATGGTTAATAAGAGTATAGCTGAAATTACTAATAGTGTAGAAATTAGCTAATTTATAATCTGTATTATAACCTAAATAAATATTTATGCTATAGGAATTACCTGCTAATTTAGATTGAAAATTTTTACTCTTAGCAGTTAAATTACCATAACTTAAGCCTCCTCCTAATACAGCATTGTTATAAATATTATCAATTCCTATGGTAGTGCTTAGAATTTTAGTATTGAGAAGCTTTGTATTAGTAGAATTCTTATTTGTAAGATTATTACCATTAATAGTCCCGCCTTTAATGCTACCATTACTATAAGCACTACTACTCCAAAGAGCTAAATTATGCTGGTTAGGTAAATAGAAAGTCAATTCTTCATAACTACTGCCTAAAACATTAGTAAGAATATTTAAACCCCTATTCATTATTTGCTCATTTAAGTTATTAATAAGTTGTTGGTTAACTTTCTTTCTGATATTATTTGGTATTGGTGCTAAACTAGCAGTATTATTTACTAGATTCTTTCTATCATCTTTATAGAGTAATAAATGTTCCTCCATAGCAGGACTCCAAAATTTATTATCAATTAATTTCTGAATATGTGTGCTAAGCTGAATAAGATTAGTATTATCTGTTATATGATGCGGATTAGCACTAGTAGTATTATTAGTTAAGACTACATTGGTTTTTTGTAAATTAATTATTAATTGTTTTTTATTAGCACTAAGTTTAGAGTTTATTTGATACTCTATATCCTGATACAATACTATAGAACTATCTCCTACTAATTTTATTTCTCCGCCTGCTTCTACAATTACTATTTCTTGTGTAACAGGAGGATGTATGCCTACTCTCTTTATATAAACATTAGTATCATGTAGGGTAAAATTATTTGTTATTAATAATTTACCAAAAAGTTTCTTATTAAAATCTATTTCAAGATTTATTCCTATGCGAAGTTTTGATGAGGGGTTAGAGAGATTAGTTTTTCCCTTATAACTTTTTAAAGATAATTGCTGTAGTCCTAATTCCATAGAGCTATTATTACTAGTAATATGTAAATTTTTAACATTATTATGTTCTACCCTAAGAATACTATTATTTAGAGTAATACTCTCTTTAACATGGGGATCGGTATTGCTATAAATATAGTTAGTATAGTTAAGAATTAGATTATTAGTAGTAAGATTTTTAGGTAGAACGCTCTTAATACCTTTCTCAATAATAAGATTATTTATGTGTAGGGCTTGATTAGTAATAAGTTGTGCATCATTTTTTACTTCAAGGGTATCTAGTTTAATAGTTCCAGTATTATTTAAGTTTAAAGAATTATTATTTCCTCTAATACTTAGAGTACCTATCTTTACCTCAGTATTTAGAGTTAAGGTAGTATTATTCATTAAGCTTAAGTAGGTAATTTCTGTAAGGTTAGGAGTAGTGGTTAGAGTTAGATTGATATCTTCTAAACTTAAATTATCAATTATTGCCTCTTTAATGCTTAGATTAGTATTGATTGTTCCCTTACTATAATTTCCTTTAAAGTAATTTTCCCCCTCGGTTTTTAATTCCTTAATAGTAAAAGTTACTGCGTTTAATTCTAAAGAACTATTTTTTAGGAATAAAGAATTAAGAGTATTAAGATTCATAGACTTAAGAATAAGCTTAGAATTTACTACTTCTACAGTATTATCATTAGTTAAAACAAGCTCTTGTATGGTTGCATTTTTTATCTCATGTAGCAGTACTGTAGCTTTTTCAGCTAGGGTTAATTTATCAATATTAAGAGTTTGTATCTTATTAAGGTTTAGTAGCCCTTGTATGGTTACTCTTGGTCCTGCGGTGTGGCGAAAATCTAGGTATTGTTTTATAAAATTAGTAACTTTTGTATTATCTGTAATTGCTAAATCAAAGTCATTTTTCAGTTGTTCTTTGATGATAATATCTTTGTTAGAGTCTACTAATTCATCATCAAGTAAGTTTGTTAAATATTTTTTAGCAACATCTTTTTGTTCTAAAGATTTGCTAGGATCATAGAGAATATTAAATATATCTTGTATTTTTTTTCTCTCTCTAGCCGTAGCATTAGGATCTCTATATTTAGTGAATTCATTAAGGAGATTATCCCTATCATTGGGGATGGTATGTTTTACGGTTACATTTTTAAAATTAGTATTCTCTATATTATCTAAAAGAAGTTCCCCCTCTATATTTACATTGTGAATACTTAGAGTTTTAACATCTTCTAAATTAGCTTTTAGTTTTACTTCTAACTTAGGAGTAGTTAGGTTTAAAACGCCTTTAATAGTACCTTCTTCCATGTTTAAGATTTGTGATACATGCAGATCCTTAATATTTGCAAGTTCTGCTTTGCTTTGCATAATAAGTTCTTTAGCACTTAGAGTGGTAATGTCTGAAATGGTTCTTTCTTTTGCTAAATTAATCGTATACAATACTTTGAGAGTTTTTATGTTATTAATATTACCGTAATGCATAAAAATGTCCCAGGCTTCAAGGTTTTTGACATTACTAATTTCAGTTCTTCCGTCTCCAGGTTGAAATAAAATTTTACCGTTTACTCTTAAATAATTAATATTAGAGAGTTTAGTAGTGGCACTTTCATCACTACTTTCTATAACTAAACAAGCAGGAAAGCTACTACTACAGCCGAAAGTTAGATTGTCCAGATTAATTAGAGTACCATCAATTGAACCCCCGGTATTTACATGTAAATCCCCATTATTAAAATCAAGATTTGCCTCAAAGATATTAAGAGAATTTGTAATAATCTTGCTTTTAGTACTATTAATTTTTACGCTCTTGAGGTTATCAAAATAGAGGGCATCAAAATAATGCCCCTGATTAATTTCGATTTGCAATGTACTCTTTTCTAAATTAGCAATTGCTAAAGAACCCATCAGAGTATTAAGATTAAGAATTATATGTTGTATTTGCTCAGGATTATTAAGGTTTACCGACTCATGAAAAGTTATACTGTTGTGTAATAAAAAACTACCGTTATTTTTAGAGTTAAAATTTATAACAAAACCTGATAAGGAGTTAGGATCAGGGTGAAGGTTTATATTAATATTATTAATGCTATTTTTTTTATCAGTACTACTTAAGGTAATACTTTTGTTAACTACATTCTGCCGAAGATTAAGAGTATTAGTATCTTTATTAATTAAGATAACTTCATCAAGTGGACTATTTTTAAAGTTTAAAGCTACAACACTGTTGCTAAGAAGAATGATACTGGTGATGCTGATAATAATAGTGAAGAATAATGATATTAATCTTTTAAGCAAGTGCTATCCTTACTGTTATATTACAATGTTATTATTATAATAAAATTATGATTGGTAGTAATAGCCAAAATTAGATTTAAGCTATATAATATTAAAATTATCTTATAATAATTATGGTTAAATCTTTTAGGTAGTGCTAAAAATAAATTTAACCTTAATAACTCTTAAGCTATGTTATTAAGATATGCTATTAAATAGAATTTAGAGTAGACCATATTTAGGATATTTCCTGTATCCAGTTCATTTGTATACTTTCTAAGATTTTCTCATTAGATTTGTGAGATTCATCATCAAAACCATCTAACTTTAGAACCATTGCATGTAATTCTGTGAATCTTAAGGCTAGTATTTCTTTTTCTGTATACTCAGGATAAGTCTCTTCTAAGGCGGGTATTATATCGTATATATCAAGCCATTTCATAATTTTACCTATAGTTTGGTTACACTTTTTATTGCAAGCTTTAATTATATGCCTGTAGTTACCTATGTTACTATATAAGATAGGTAATTAGTACTAATGTTCGTGTTTGGTTTCATTTTTAGTACGTGATGGGATTTTTAGGGTAATCCCGTCTATTTCTTTATTTATTACTACTTGGCAGCCCAAACGTGAAGTTGCGGTTAACCCAAAAGCTGTGTCTAGCATATCATCTTCATCCTCACTTGCTGCTGGTAATTTAGCATAATTCTCAGCATCAACAATAACATGGCAGGTAGAACAAGCCAAAGATGCCTCACAGGCTCCTTCTAATTCAACACCTTTGTCGTGAGCAATGTCCATGCGAGCAGCCTCAAGGATGGTGGTTCCTTCTGGGATATCTACTTCTATTTTTTCTTCTTCTGGGGTGATAAAAATAACTTTAACCATGCCATTAATCCTTATTCTATATTAATAAAACCTAGTTTTTAAGTAGATTTTTGTGTCTTTATTCCATGTCTATGCTTGTCTACGGAGTACTTGCTTTCTTTAAGTTTTCTCTAAAATTTTTTCTAACCTTTTTAACTAAAAATTTATCTTCCGTATCTTCTAAAGAGATTATACCTTAGGAATACGTAAAACCATACCTTCGAGTTCTTTAGTAACAATTATTTGGCAACCCAAGCGTGAAGTTGAAGTTAAACCAAAAGCTAAATCTAGCATATCATTCTCATCTTCAATTGGTTCTGGTAGTTTATCATAAAACTTTTTTTCTATAATAACATGGCAGGTAGAACATGCCAAAGCTCCTTCACAGGCACCCTCTAATTCAATACCGTTATTATGAGCCGCCTCTAAGATAGTAGTTCCTTCTTCTATATCTACTTCTATTTTTTCATCATCTAATGTGATAAAAATAATTTTAACCATATACTTTATTCCGTTTTTTATATTAATGTAATTACCCTTTAGAGAGTTTATGTGCATTTCTCTGCTTCATGCTTTGAGAAATCTTCATAATTGCCTCACACTCCTGAATTTTCCTACTACTATGAAAAATTCTATATTATTATATACTATTTTCTATATCTTGAATACTTTTTCCTGTTAATAATTTTTTAATAGCTTTGTTCATTCGCCTTTCTGCAAAGCTAGTACTAAAAACCTCAAGATCTTTGCGGTGTATTTGAATTTTTTCTCTATATTCTAAAATAGCTTCTACCGGATGTGATTCCTTCGCTTGCTCGGTAGTTAGCTCAGATAAGTTTTTCTTAACAGCTTCTTGCTCAGCTACTTTGCTACTAAGCTCTTGGGTATCAGTTACATCTGTTTTCACAGTAAAATTAGGTTCATTTTTTAGTAGATTCTTTAAATTATCCATTTTAAATTGTAGTTCTTTAATTTCCGAAGGAGTTAAAAGTTCAGAATCAAGTTCTAATGCAGAAGTTATGGTATCAAGAAGTTGTTCTGCCTCAATCTTTTCCTCAGAAAGTAAGCGTAGTTTTAAGTCTTCCTGCCCGTATCTTAAACTATTAATAAGCATCTCTTTCATATCCTCAAGACTTAAACCGTAAGTAGGTTTTACTTCAATGCTTTGCTCAATATTAGTAAGAGATTCTTTGGCTTTAATAGTTAGTAGCCCATCGGTATCTACGCTAAAAGTAACTAAAATTCTAGCAGCACCGCTAACCAAAGGAGGAATTCCTTTTAGAGAAAACTTAGCCAAAGAACGATTTTGGGTGGCAAGTTCTCTTTCTCCTTGTAGCACATGAATGAGCATTGAGGTTTGATTATCTTTGTAAGTAGTGAATTCTTGAGCTTTAGCAACCGGTGTGGGAGTATTTCTTAAAATAATTTTTTCTGTTAAATTTCCCATTATTTCTATACCTAATGATAAGGGAACTACATCTAATAATAAGGAATTTTGCCCTTTTCCGATTAAATTATTTGCCTGATAAGCTGCTCCTAAAGCTACAACTTCATCAGGATTCAGACTGCACAAAGGGGTAACATTAAAATGTTTAGCTATCATTTTTTGCAAATAAGGAATTCTAGTAGAACCGCCCACTAAAACTACACCTTTAATATCTGTTAAGTTAATATTACCACTTTTTAGAGCTTCATTGCAGATAGTTATGGTTTTAGAGAGTATATTTGATATTTTAACTTCAAATGCTGTTCTACTAAGTGTATAAGTAAAATTTTTATTTTGAAAATTAAGAATTTGGGTAAAAGTTTCAGAATTAGAGAGTTCTTCTTTAATAGCTTTGGCTACATCTAAGAGTTTACTTAAATCTCTTTTATTGAGGCTTCCTAATTCAAGATGGTTTAATTGCTTTAGGGTGTTACGTTCATTGTGGGTATCTTGATTAGCAGATTTATATTTATTGAGTTCCTCAGTTTTTTCTACGTTAGATTTATCTAGGTTAAGTGTAACTAACTTATTAAGAATGTCTGATGTTACTGCTTGGGTTTCCTGCGATTGAAATATGTCTGCAGTACTGTTATGTGTGAGTTTATTAGAGTTTTTATGAGGTGTTGTATGCGGAGTATTAAATGCTTGATTAAATTGGTGTAGAATATCCTCAGCTAATAAAAGATCTATATCATTTCCTCCCAGACTGGTGTCTCCTAAGGTAGAGAGTACTTTAAAAACTCCTTTTTGCATGTTTAAAATAGAAACATCAAAGGTGCCACCGCCAAAATCATAAATAATGTAAACACCCTCGGTTCCTTCGTCTAATCCGTAAGCTAATGCCGCCGCGGTTGGTTCATTAATTAAACGCAGAACCTCTAAACCTGCTAATTTTGCTGCATTTTTAGTGGCAGTTCTGGCAAGTTCATCAAAATAAGCTGGTACCGTAATTACTGCTTTAGTAATAGGTTGTTTTAGTACTTGTTCCGCATTATTTTTTAAGTAAGCTAGGATTTCTGCTGATATTTCTTCAGGAGTAATTAATTTATCCCCTATTTTAATCTTAATTACTTTATCACTGGTTTTTGTATCTATATTAAAGGGTAATAAATGCATGGAATCTTTAATATCTTCTAACCCTTTACCCATTAGCTTTTTTACGGATTTAAAAAGAGAATGTGTATTAGCGGTTGGAGAACCTTGAGCTGATAGGGACTGAGAGCTTAGGGTAGAAGTACCGATAACCTGAGAATTATTACGATGATAGGTATCATAATGGTTGGGTTGGTTATTCAATGTAGGTTTTGCGGTGTGAGTAGATAATTGCGGGGTTACGTGCAAGGAGTTTAAGTGAGATTTTTCTGTTTTCCCCTCTTCTCCTGCAACTGGTTTTTCTACTTCTGTTAGTACATCTTGTTGAAATTCTGCTAAAGCTTGATTGCCAACTATAAATTGATTATTTTTCAGATAAACAACTGATGGAATTAAACGTTTTGTAGGGCGTGTTATACTAGAATTTTTTACTTCAGGAGCGGATTGTAAGGTACTTGTTTTCAAATGTGCGGTAGTTGTTTCTAAGGATGTATTAATTTCTTCTAAAATATCTTCAAAAATTATAGCCTTACCACTGTCAGCTACTACTGCTACTAAGGAGTTTGTAGTGCCTAAATCTATCCCAATAGCAAATTCTGAGACAGAGGTTGTTTCTGTTTTTTTATCTGAGTTTTTAGTTAATCCATCATTAATTTGCAATAAAGACATATTAAAAATATTACCTATCAAATTACTTTAAAAATTTAAGTTGAGATTTCTCTGTAATTCTATCTATATATCTTACAGTAATAAATTCTTCCTTAATTTTATTATACTCTAAATTAGTAAAATAAGAATCTATATTTTTTAAGTGTTTAGTTCTTAGATTCTGTAATTTTACTAAAAAATTAGCTAATTCTGTTTCAGATGTTACTTCTTCTAACTCTTCATACCACTCAAAAAAAGCTAAGTTCATTTTATTGTTTAAGTTGCTATCTTCTTCTTTAATTAAAATTTGGTTAGTTTTTAATAAGTATAAGTACTCAATTCTGGTTAAATCATTTAGTAATGTAGCAGAAGCCTGATTTAAGAACGAGCTATGCAGAAAAGCATTTTCCTGTTCCAGCTTAGACTTAGTAATAAATCTATCTGGATGAATTAAACTCATGAGTTTTAAATAATTAGCCTCACACTTAACTTTATCAATAAAAACCTCTTTTTGCAACATTAGATAGGAAAAATAATTCACCTTATTTATAGAAAGATTTAAAGGGTTTAGGTATTTACAATTAGGACAGAAAAAGTTATATTCAAGGTAATTAAAAACCTCATTACAGTTACTACAATTTAGATTAAACATAAAAAGATTTACCGCAACCGCATTTACCTTTTTCATTAGGATTAGAAAAAATAAAACCTGCTTCTAAACCATTATCCATATAATCCATTTGTGCACCTATAATAAAAAGCATGGCTTTAGGGTCTATAAAGATTTTAAAGTCATTTTCTAAGGGAATAACTTCATCAAATTTATTAACTTCATCTACAAAAGCCAAATCCCAAGACTGCCCCGAGCATCCCTTAGTAAGTAAAGAAACTCTTAATCCTAAAGGCTTGACCTCTCTACTCTTACATAAAGCTTTAATTTTATCTAAAGCAATTGAGGAAACAGAGATAATTTGAGGTAGCTTACGCATTTTTAACACCATTTAAGAATTATTAATAACCCACAAATCCTGATTCTTAGCTTTACCAAAAGATTATAACTAGAATTTGGAGAGAAATCAATACTCTTAAAAATTATTAAGAGTATCTATTCTCTATAATACTAGGTTCTTACCCTTATACTTTAGCTAAGAAAGATAAGTATAAACAAGAGCTTTTTAATTAAGCCGAAGCTAAATTTGCCTGCTTTTCTTTAAAGTTAGCAATTGCTGCCTTAATTGCATCTTCTGCTAAAATAGAACAATGAATCTTTACTGGAGGCAAGTCTAATGCTTTTACAATAGATATATTTTTAATTTCTAAAGCATCATCAAGGGTTAATCCCTTAACCATTTCAGTAATTAAACTAGAAGAAGCAATTGCTGAACCACAACCAAAGGTTTTAAACTTAGCATCAACGATTTTATTCTCTTCTATTTGAATTTGTAATTGCATTACATCACCGCAAGCAGGTGCTCCTACCACTGCAGTACCCACATTTTGTAAAGTATCATCTAATTTCCCTACGTTCCTTGGGTTTTTATAATGGTCTATTACTTTGTTACTATATGCCATAACTAATCTCCTTATTTAAGTTGTTATTATATATTTAAAATTTTTCTTATTATTTCTTATTTTTAATGCTCTGCCCACTTAATAGTTTTTAAATCAATCCCTGCTTCTATCATATCCCAAATCGGACTTAATTCTCTTAATCTTTTTACACCGTTAATTAAGCTATGTGATGCTACATCAATATCTTCTTTAGTTGTAAACTTACCAAAACCTATTCTAATAGAAGTATGAGCTAAGTCGTCTTCTACTCCTAAGGCTTTTAATACATAGGATCCTTCTAAGGATGCTGAAGTACAAGCAGATCCAGAAGATACTGCAATAAATTCATTAGTATCCAAAAGTAAACTTTCTCCCTCAACTCCTGAAAAACTAATATTTAAATTATTAGGAACTCTATTTTTTAAATCACCGTTAACATAAATTTTTTCTAAAGAATCTTGCATTTTACCAAGGAAGTAATCACGTAAAACAGTTGCATGGTTAATATTATCGGTTAATTCTAATTTAGCTAATTCACAAGCCTTACCGAAACCTACACATAAAGGTGTCGGCAAAGTTCCAGAACGGATACCTCTTTCTTGTCCACCGCCGTGGATTTGTGGTACTACTCTCACTCTAGGTTTTCTTCTTACGTAGAGTGCTCCAATACCTTTTGGTCCATACATCTTATGGGCTGAAATTGAAAGTAAATCTATATTCATTTCATTAACATCCATAGGCATTTTGCCGATTGCCTGAGCCGCATCCGTATGAAAAAATATCTTGTGTTCTCTACAGATTTTACCAATTTCAGCTAAAGGTTGAATTACCCCGATTTCATTATTAACTGCCATAATGGATACTAAGACAGTATTAGGTTTAATAGTAGCTTTTAAGTCTTCTAACTTAATTAGTCCGTTTTCCTGTACGGGTAAAATAGTTACCTCATAACCTTTATCTTCTAAATAATGAGCTGTAGAAATTATACATTTATGCTCAATTGCACTGACAATAATATGATTTTTACCCTGCGGTGCATAAAATTCTATAACACCTTTAAGAGCTAAATTATTAGACTCTGTTGCACCTGAGGTAAAGATAATATCTTTTGCGTCTGCACCTATAATACTTGCCACGTGTTTTCTTGCTTCTTCTACGGCATCTTCTGCTTCAAATCCCCAAACATGATTCCGAGAATGTGGATTACCATAATTTTCTGTAAAATACGGAAGCATTACAGCCATTACTCTAGGATCTAAAGGAGTTGTAGCTTGATAATCAAGATAGATCGGTTTATTAGGTGATATTTTTAGATTAGTCATAATTTTATTCCTTTTACTTTTATTAAATTAGTAAGTGCTAATATATTCAACAGCATCAACAGCATGATTAAGGGTATTTTTAGCAACACTTTTCTTATTTTTAATTACTGAAGCTAAAGAAACTTCTGTTAAATAGTCTTGAATTTTGTACATTAAATCTTCCCATAAATGATGTGCCATGCAGGTACTGCTTAAAACACTACAATTCTTATTACCTCTGCAATGAGTAGTTTCTATTTTTTCATCTACGGCTTGAATAATATTAGAAATTGTGATATCTTCAGGATTTCTTGCTAATTTATAGCCACCGTTAGGACCTTTTACACTGGTTACTAAAGATTTGTTTTTTAGTTTAGAAAAGAGTTGCTCCAGATAAGATAAAGATAGACCTTGTCTTTTTGCAATAGTGGCAAGTACAATGTTCTCATCTTTGGAATGTACTGCTAAATCTAACATAGCTATTACTGCGTAGCGACTTTTTGTTCCTAACTTCATAATTTTAACCTTTTTGTTATTTAGTAGATTTAATAATTTAAGTAAAATAACCTTATTAATTTAAGGATACACTTTTATTTTTATAATGTCAACTATTATAGGATAAATGATAATTAATTTATTAAGTTTCGGACTTTTAATCATATTTCCTGTACTCTATGGAAGTTACTCTACTATTTTGCTGAGTAGACTCTTTCTATTAATTATTTTCTAACATTTTTGTAAAGCAATCTTATGTTTGCTTTGACTAAAACTTCTATAAACTTAACTTCTATCTTTATGGTGAATTTGTGTGTTTAGGTTAGTATTTTGTTAGAGTGCTGAAGAAAGAGGAGGTTTGGTATGCTAAACAATAATTTTTGCTACTTACACAAGGTTTATCTTAAAGGTAGTATAAATTAATTATAATTTTTTACTATTTTTCTAATAATTTTTTTGTTAGTATGTTGTTAAAGTTGCTTTAAACAAAGAGTTATAAGCATACTCAAAGTTAATAGTTACAGGTTATAATTTAGGATAATTATTAATGGCTAAGTTAATCATTAATTCCATAGATGCAAAATTAGAAGCATTATATAAGGCTTCTGTTTTAGAAGATCCTTCTTGTGTATTATTATTGCATCCGCATCCCTTGCATGGAGGAGATATGCATAGTAAGGTAGTTTTCACTATGGAAAAAGTCTTTTATAATTTGGGTTTCTCTACTCTGCGGTTTAATTTTAGGGGAGCTGGTTCTTCCGAAGGGGAATATGGTGATGGTATCTCTGAATTAGTAGATGCCTCAACTTGTATTGACTGGTTACAAAACAATAATAAAGCTTCTAATTCTTTTTGGGTAGCTGGGTTTTCTTTCGGGGCATATATAGCTTTACAACTCACTATGAGAAGAATAGAAATTAATAATTTTATTGCTTTAGGTATTCCTACTGATTTATTTGATTTTTCTTTTATCCATCCCTGCCCTACTAACGGCTTGTTTATTCATGCAGATAAAGATGAAATAGCCTCTATTAAGGAGGCTGAAAAAGTTATTAAAAAAGTTATTAAAACTAAAGAAGCAGTTTTAGAATATGAAGTTATAAAAGATAGTGATCACTTCTTTACTAAGCACTTAGATACTTTAGTAGTAGTTTTAGAGAATTATATTCAAAAGAATCTTAATCCTTAAATCTAGGTGTGATCTTTGATTTTATAAGATAGATTATATAATAGTTAGAAAAAAGATTACTAAATTTGGGTTCTTATTTAACTCTCCGAATTTAGGGAAAGTTTCTTATGTATTGAATTTACATAGTCTGATGAAGTTCTTTACCTAGAGTTAAAAATGCCAGGATAAAAATTAAATATTAGAGAGGAGTATAAATTATGAGTGTTTTAAAGTCAGATTTTTTAAGAATTTTGGAAAGTAGAGGATTTATTTATCAATGC
Organism: Candidatus Hepatincolaceae symbiont of Strigamia maritima; assembly: GCF_055505085.1. Taxonomy (NCBI): domain Bacteria; kingdom Pseudomonadati; phylum Pseudomonadota; class Alphaproteobacteria; order Rhodospirillales; family Candidatus Hepatincolaceae; species Candidatus Hepatincolaceae symbiont of Strigamia maritima. Next base: position 2,408 of record NZ_DBKDTU010000157.1, on the reverse strand, counting down.
TCACAATTGCAAAATTTGGACGAACTCCTTAGTACACAGAAAATTAAGGCTTATATAGGATTTGACGCTACAGCTGATTCCTTACATATAGGTTCTCTAGTACAAATTATGATGTTAAAACATTTACAAAATACCGGACATACACCAGTAGCATTATTAGGAGGAGGTACTACCCTAATCGGAGATCCCACCGGTAAAGATACTTCACGAATTATGCTTACTAAGGAACAAATATCCCTTAATTTAGAAGGAATTAAAAAAACTTTATCTAAATTTATTAAGTTTGAAAATAATCAGGCTTTAATTATGAATAATGCCGAATGGTTGTTAGGCTTTAATTATATTAATTTTTTAAGAGATTACGGTACGCAATTTACTATTAATAAAATGTTAACCTTTGATAGTGTTAAATTACGCCTTGATAGGGAACAACCTTTAAGTTTCTTAGAGTTTAATTATATGATGTTGCAGGCAATAGATTTTTGCTATTTAAATAAAAATCATGGAGTATTTTTACAAATGGGAGGGTCAGACCAATGGGGAAATATTATTAATGGGGTTGAATTAACCAGAAAATTAAATAAACAAGAAGTCTTTGCTTTAACTTCTCCTCTTATTACCAAGAGTGACGGTTCTAAAATGGGTAAAACCCTCGGTGGTGCCGTATGGCTAGATGAGCATAAATGTTCAAGCCTAGAGTATTATCAATTTTTTAGAAATATTGATGATAACGATGTACCGAGATTCTTAAAATTATTTACAGAACTTCCTCTTGCAGAGATAAAAAAATTAGAAATTCTTCAGGGTGCCGAAATTAACGAAGCTAAAAAAATCTTGGCTTTTGAGGCGTTAAAAATTTGCCATGGTATAACTAATGCTAAAAAACAAGCTGAAGTTGCCGGTAGTACTTTTGAGAGAAATGAAATAAGTGCTAATTTACCAACTTTTCAGGTTACCTTGGGTGATGATAAAATTATAGGAAATAAGATGCATAGAGAGGCTGTAGAAACAGATTTTCTAGTAGATAAGTTAGTTTATTTAAACATTTTTGAGACTAAAAGTGAAGTTAAAAGATTGATTCAGGGTGGTGGTTTGAAAATTAACGATGTAACGGTTGATAATATAGATTATCAATTAAATAGCACTCTTTTTCACAATAGTATTCTAAAGATTTCAATTGGTAAGAAAAAACATATTTTGTTAAAACTAAAAGTTTAAGCTTGAGTATGTAATCCTTACTTACTCAGACAGGAATAACCGTAGCTATCTTCTTTTAGTAAAAGTAGGATGCATTAAGCTAAGCTAATAGTGGACATTTAAAAGTTTGAGAGAATGATTAATAATAGAAAGAGTATACTCTTTACAGCATTAATTGTAGGATAATTCTAAAATTGTTAATTTAGAATTATCATAATCATTGCCTAGATTGTTCAAAAATCTAATTTGTAATTGTTTTTTTATAGAATTATCAAAACTATCTTGATAACATTTTTGTGCACCAGCCTAATTAGTATATCTAATTATCTAATAAAGATAAGGCATTTATAATATCAGTTACTTTCCATTTACCTACTATAGAATAAGACTTTATACTCTATACTGAATATTTGCCTATTATTAAATCATTATAGCTACCCATTATACTGTCTAAATATTTATCATACTTATTAAAATTAACTCTAAATAAAAAAAGTGAGGATTAATTTACCTTAAATTTTAACAAAAGTAGTTAGTAAATACAAGGTATCTGCCCTTTTAAGCAGTTATTAACTTTAAATATCTTGTAGAGTATGAGTAATAACTAGTTCTCTAATGCACACATGTTGGGGCATATTAAATACAAAAGCTATAGTTTCTGCTATATCCTTAGAAGTAAGTCCGCCATCAATTATATTATCTCTGTAGTTACCATAAGAGGTTTTAATATCATTATTAGTGGTATGAGTTAATAAATTAGTGTTTACAACACCAGGAGCAATAGTAATTACTCGTACTGAGTGTTCTGCTACAGCCTCACGAGTGCTTTCACTAATAGCATGTACTGCATGTTTAGTACCGCTATATACCACATGAGTCGGACGGGTTTTTCTTCCTGAAATAGAAGAAATATTAATAATGGTACCGCCTTTTCTCTTAATCATATCTTTTAATACACAATGCATTCCATTTAAAACTCCTGTTATATTAGTATCCAGCATTTCCTGCCATTCTTTAGGATCTTGTGCTTCTATTTTATGTAACAGCATAACACCAGCATTATTAATTAAGAGTTCAGTTTTACCGTAAATTTGTTCAGCCTCTATAATTGCCTGTTTAAAGGCTACAAAATTTACTACATCTAAAGGTTTAATTAGAGTATGTTCATTATAAGATCGGAAGAGCGGTTCAGCAGGAATGCCGAGACCGAT
>NZ_DBKDTU010000156.1:0-7795 GCF_055505085.1 Candidatus Hepatincolaceae symbiont of Strigamia maritima | reverse complement strand
AATAGCACTAACTAACTCTTCCTTATTCATCCCCTAACTCCTATTTACTTACTTATTATGCAACATAACTACAAACTACCATATCTTCTACAACAATTTAAAGAGAAAAAGAATCTAAGCTATAAAATAAACTCTTGACAAATAAATAGATTCTATTTGTAAAAATCTGTCCCGTTTAAAACTGCCCAAATTCCCATTTAATTCTGCCCGCTACACTTGGCAATAACCCGCTTCTTGAATACATATGTATACATTTTACATCATCATGATCTTGTAAAGAAAAAACAGCATCTATGGCACTTAATCCTGCCCCAAGCAACATAGCCTCTCCTTTTTTATTTACCTTTACTTTAGATAAATCTATATTGTTATGAAAGAGCCGTAACTTATTATTAGATGCATCACATTCTTTAGGCGGTTCTCCTGATGTATAGACCACTTTATCCACTATAATTTTATCATTATTTTCTAAGATGATATGAAATTTCTCGTCTTTTTTGTAACTTCTTTAGCATAATCATAAACAATATTAACTTTAATTTCAAGTTCATTAGCTTTACATAGAATATAATCAAATTGCTCTATTAAATATTGCTTAAAAATTTTTCGAGGAGGATAATGAGTATTAATATTATTTTTTTGTAACCAATCAATAAAATGATTCACATTTGCTGTGTAACAACTCATCAAACTAGATTTAGTATTTAGAATATGGTCATCGTGTGCAGAGTTAAAGGATTTACCTCCAATAAATTCATCTTTTTCAGACACAATATAAATAGAATTAATTTTATAGCTTTTTATAGAGTTTATTAATTGAATAAAGAAACTTAATCCAGTTGCTCCAAAGCCAACAATAGCTATTTTCATTTGAATTACTCCATTTTACTATTACTTAACGATAGTATAATGATAACAACAGGACTTATATAAATACAGAATAAAAAAAACAAAAAACAATATTTTTTGAAATATCAAATTATGCCTACTGGAGGAATAAAACACCCGACCCACTGATTACAAATCAGTTACTCTACCATCTGAACTAAGTTGGCACTTTCTAGTACAAGGAATATTATAGTAAAATAAACTATCTTGTCAAATATTTTTTAATCATAAATGTAAATTATTTAAATAATTATATTTAGTAGTTAAAATTAACTAATCTCTGCCTTTTTTGCAAACGTTGTGTCCTTACTCTAAGCCATGTTTGGGGTACTGAGTTACCATAAGCCAAAAATAACTCAGCTTCTTTATTAAGCAATTTTAACCTTGTTCCTTGTACCCAACACCACTCTAACAACTACGTATATCACACAGTACTCACCTATAAATAGCAAGGTACTCAGTATTCTAAACAAGGTATGTTTGATTAAAAGTAGTTATGAGAGATTAATTATAAGTTTTATTATTATCAATATTTAGAATTAACCCAAAGCCTGCTAATAAACTTATGGTAGAAGTTCCTCCGTAGGAAATTAATGGTAGGGGAATCCCTACTACCGGTAATAATCCTGAGACCATACTCATATTAATAGCAATATAAACAAAAAAGGTACTAATAAAGCTACCGATTACTATCTTGCCAAAATTATGTTGGCATTTTATACTCATAAATAAGCAATTAATAATAATTATCATATAGAGAGTTAAGAGTCCCAGTACTCCTAAAAACCCTAGTTCTTCAGCAAATAAAGTAAAAATAAAATCAGTATGTTTTTCCGGTAAAAAATTTAACTGTCCTTGGGTTCCTGCTAAATAACCCTTACCGAAGAGACCACCTGACCCTATAGCTATTTTTGATTGAATAATATGATATCCTGAACCAAGTGGATCTAAGTTAGGATCTAAAAAGATAATAATTCTTTGCTTTTGATAATCGTAAAGATTCATCCATAAAATAGGAATTATTACTAATAGACATAAAAAAGCTATACCGAAATAACGTTTTTTAAGTCCGCCTAAAAAGAAACCTGTTACTCCGATAATTAGCAAAATAATAGCAGTACCAAGGTCAGGTTGTACTAATACTAAAAATACCGGTAGCAGAGTTAATACAATAGGTACTAAGTAGTATTTTAATTTACCAACTTGTGAGAGAGAAAATTTATGAAAATATTTAGCTAACATTAAAATTAAGGAAACTTTCATAATTTCTGAAGGTTGTAGTACAAAAAAACCAAGATTAATCCAGCGTTGGGCTCCTAGTTTAGTAATACCGATAATATCTACCAAAACTAATAATAAAATACTCCCAACATAGGCAACTTCTGCTAACAAAAAAATATATTTTAGATTAAATTTATAAATGATAACTAAGATTATAAATCCCATAAATATCTTAGTGAGATGCGGAAAAGCAAACCTTAAAAAATCACCGCCTCCTGCTGATAACTGAATTAGAATTCCTATAGTTGCAAGAATTATTAAAGATATAAGCAACACCATAGAATTAATGGATATATTATAATTTCCCCTCATTTTGTAAAATTTCCTGTAATAATTTTTGCTGTTTTTGATACATAGTGTGACGTTTCTGTACTTCTAAAACAATTGCTTTAGCTAAAGGTGCCGCAACAAAAGAAGAACTAGCTGCGTGTTCTAAAACTAGCGATATAGCATATTGTGGATTATTGCTCGGGAAATAACCAGCAAAAAGTGCGTGATCTCTTAACTGCCAAGGAATACTGCTAATATCTCTACCGGCTTGTCTTTCTTCTAATGTGACCCTTCTTACCTGAGCAGTTCCGGTTTTAGCTGAGATTTCCCAATTTTTGTCGGCTATATGAGCTCTGTATGCTGTAGAATATCTTCTATTTACGGCTTTATAGAGACCTGATTTAATAATTTGTAAATATTCTTCTTTATAATCTAGTTGAACAATTTTCCTGTTATTTTTAGGATATAAAATTTTATTCTTATATTCAATATTACGTAATAGATTTAGCTGGGGAACTTTATTATTATTACCTATAATTGCCATCATTTGAGCTAATTGAATTGGGGTGGTTAACCATTTTCCCTGTCCGATACTTGAAATAATTAAATGCCCTAGTTTACCTTCATCTGACATATCCAAGAGTTTTCCAGAAGATTCATAATTTATTAAGGGAAGATGTTTTTCCCCAAATCCAAAATTGTGTGCTATTTCATTCATCTCTACTATTTTTAATTTTTTTGCTAATTCATAAAAGAAAATATCACAGGAATTATAAATAGCTTCCTCCGCATTTAAAATACCATGTCCTTTTTTTCTCCAACAATGAAATCTATGATTCCCTACATATAGGAAACCTTTGCATTCCACTGTAGTTTTAGGAGTAATATATTCTTTTTCTAAACCTAAAAGAGCTATTATGGGTTTAATTACTGAAGCAGGAGGGTATAAGCCCATTGCTGCTTTATTTGAAAATGGGGATTGTTTATCATTTCTCAGGTTATTCCAATCTTTAGAGGTAATTGAATCTGTAAATAAATTAGGATTATAACTAGGGGTAGAGAGAATAGATAAAACATCACCGGTTGTAATATCAATTAGTACGCAGGAGCCACTTAAGCCTTGCATTAGAGTAAAAATATTATCTTGTAATTTGGCATCAAGAGTTAAAGAGACATCGTACCCTGAGATAGGGTCTTGTTTTTCTAACTCTCTAATTACTTGTCCGAAAGCATTTACTTCATATTTTAAATAACCGATGTTTCCTTTTAAGGTATTATCAAGTGCTAATTCTATCCCAATTTTACCCACAGGCCAAGTATTGATATTCTTTGTCTTACTTAAATCAGTAGGTAGTCCTACATAGCCTATAATATGAGAAAAAACCTTATTATAGGGATAATTACGTTTGTAAATTCGCCTAATTAAAATCCCGTCTAATTTATAAGATAGAGTTTCTAATTTTGCTACTTCATTTTGTGCTAGATTTTGTTTAATTAAAATTGGAGTATACGGGGCTACTTTTTTGAAGTTTTGCGTTATTTTGGCTTTTTCTTCAGGGCTTAAAATTACAATATTAGAAATTAATTGTAGAAAAGTATCTAATTGTTGATTAAGTTGCGATCTAATAAATAACAATTCCCAAGTTAAAATATTATTAGCAATTTGAGTAAAGAATCTATCATAAATAATACCTCTTTTAGGAATAACCGGTGCCAAAGAAATACGATTCTTATCTGACAAGGTTTGAAAATAAGAACTATTTTTAATTTGCATATAAAATAGTCTAATAGTAATAACAAGAAAAACTATTAATTTGATGATGCCTAGAAAAAAGATTCTTCTGGAAAAAAGTTTATTATCAGCCATTATCGTGGGTTAATATGCTTATTATTAAAAGATTTATTATAATTATTACAGGAAACAAAATTAAACTGTAAAGAAAAAATACATCTAATTCAATAAAATTAATATTAAAAAGTAGTAACATTACTTTTATTATTAATAAAGCTATCAATATATTGATTATAAATAGAATATAGTGTGCAAATTGGTTGCTTACTATTTTAAATAGATTCTTTTCTGTATTTACCATAAAAACCAATAATAATAAGATAAAAGATGAGAACCCTAAAGTAATACTGTTTAAGCTATCTATAATAATTCCCAAGATAAAAATAGTAAGCATAGATAGTTTGTTTGAGAGCAAATACCAGCTATAAATCGTAATATATGGTAAAATAAAAAAAATATTCTTAAGAGCAGAGTTAGAAAAGCTTGGTTGAATAAATATAAAAATAAGTACCGAAAGACAGGGGATAATATTCAGTATAAGTTTTCTCATTATGGTTCAGGACTCCCTTAGTTTTTTATTAGTTATAATTATATAATAAATATCTTATTTATTATAAGATGTTGTGGTAATATGTACATAATTTAAATTAGGTATATTAACCAAGGGTTTTATTATCCATTTATTTGCTTTTTTATGTAGTACTCCGATAGGAATATTTCTAGGAAAAATACCCTCAATCCCGGAACTTAAAACTAGCTCACTCTCTATTAGAGATGCTTGATCGTTATAAGGAATTAATTCAAGGATACCGCTTAGTGAACCTGATAATAAGCCTCCCATTTTAGAATGGGCAGTAATAATAGCTATTTTAGTTTTAGCATCATTAATAATAAGAACTTTAGAGAAATCTTTATACACTTCCACAATTTGTCCTACTAAGCCATCTTTAGCAATAACAGCAGTATTCTGTTGTACTCCGTTTTGCGATCCTTTGTTAATAAATAAGAACTTATTAATACTGTAATCTTTATTAGTAAGCACTTTTGCCATAATAGTATTTTTAGTATTAATACTTTTTGAATAATTCAGTTCAACTAAGAGTTCTTCATTATCTTTCTCAATTTGTTGTAATTTAAGGTTGTTTACTTCAAAAGTAGAAAGTTTTTGTAATAAGAATTCATTCTCAAGGCGAAGATTATCTATGGTTTTTTTATTATTACCGATGGCATAAAAATAATCTATTAAGGAAATACTAAAAATATTATTAACATTAATAATAACTTTATTAATCTCAGATGATATCTTATTTAGTAGGTGTGGATTAACCTTATTAAGTACTATTAAAGCAAAAGATAAGAAGGTAAAAAAAACCCATAGAGTAAGATTAAATTTATAATTACGAAGAGCTTGTAGCATATAAAAATTAATAATAAATGAAGGTATGTTTAAATCTGTTTAAATTTTCTAAAGCAATTCCAGTGCCTAAGGCTACACTTTCTAAAGGGTTAGGAGCCATAATTACAGGAACTCCCGTGGCATTAGAGATGGCTATATCTAAATTTTCTAATAAAGAACCTCCTCCTGTTAGAACTATACCTTTTTCTACAATATCTCCTGCTAATTCAGGAGGAGTATTCTCAAGAGCTTCTCTGCAAATATCTAGAATATGGCTAATAGATTCAGATAATGCTTCTTGTACATGATATTGATTAATTTCTATTTCTTTAGGTAACCCGCTAATAAAATCAATTCCTTTAATAGCAATAGTAAGTTCCTGATTTTTATTTTTAATAACTAAAGCAGAACCGATTACCTCTTTAATTCTTTGAGCCGTAGATTCACCTATTAAGAGATTATGATGTTTTTTGAGATAATTAATAATTGCCGTATCCATTTTATCTCCTCCTACTCTGGCAGATCTAGCATATACTATGCCACCCATTGATAATACTGCCACTTCAGTGGTCCCTCCGCCGATATCAACCACCATTGAACCAACAGGATCCATAATCGGTAAATTGGCACCCAAAGCAGCAGCAATAGGTTCTTCAATTAAAAATACTTTAGAACCTCCTGCGTTATAAGCTGAGTCTTGAATTGCTCTGCGTTCAACCGGAGTAGAACCAGAAGGTACGCAAATTACAATTAAAGATTTTTTTAAAAAACTTTGAGTGGTTAATTTTTTAATAAAAAATCTAATCATTTGTTCTGCCACTTCAAAATCGGCTATAACACCATCCATCATTGGTCTGATTGCAGAAATATTTCCAGCGGTTCTACCTAACATTTTTTTAGCTTCATGCCCTACAGCTACTACTTTGGTAGTATTACCAATTTTTTGAGTTGCTACAACTGAGGGTTCATTTAAAACAATACCTCGTCCTTTTATATAAATTAGTGTGTTAGCAGTTCCTAAATCTATTGCCATATCGCAGGAAAACATATCTATAAATTTTTTTAAAAACATCGTGTTATTAACCCAAGTAAAAATATACTTAATAATTGCAGTTCAATTAATATACCTAGTATTATAATGTATTAATTAGTAGATTGTAAACAGTTTAATATAATCATAATTATATTAATTATGATTATATTTCTCCTGAAACAATTTTAAAGTTATGCAGTTTTTCTATTAAGAGCTTAGAATTATTATTAATAATAAATGCATCTTCTAGTTGATTGTTAAACCAAGTAATTTGTCTTTTAGCATAGTTATTAGTATTTTTAGTGATATTTAACACAGTTTTTGTGTAAGAACATTGATTGGTTAAAAAAGCATAGATTTCTGTTAATCCTATAATTTTATTTAAGAGTTCCTTATTAAAGTTCTGTTGTGTAATTAAGTTTTTAACCTCAAAAATAACTCCCTCAGACATCATATCTAAGATTCTTTTAGCAATATTCTGATGTATTAGCGTTTTTTCTTCCCTAACTAAAAACGTTAAAATTTTCCCTGTTATAATTTTAGTTTTCTCTCCTTTTTGCCAACTTGAAAGGGTTCTCCCTGTAGCTAGAAATACTTCATAGGCACGAATTAATCTTTGTTTATCAGAAAATTTTCCTGCTAATTCGGGATCTATAGCTCTTACTTGTTCTCTAAATTTTTCTATGCCAAGATTGGCTAAGATAGTCTCTGCAGTAAATCTGAATTCTTTTGAAAATTCTGGGATAAAATTAATTCCCCTCAGTAGAGTACTAATATATAAACCGCTCCCACCCACAACAATTGGGAGTAAGTTTTTGTTAAGAGCATCGGTTATTGCTATTTTTACCAATTTAAGCCATTTTCCTAAGGAAAAATCATCTGTTATAGTATGGCTATTAAATAATTTATGAGGAATAAGTTGTTGATCTGATAAGGTGGGAGAGGCTGATAAAATAGGTGTTTCTTTATAGATTTGTTTGCTGTCAGCGTTAATAATTACCCCATTAAATTCTTGAGCAACTCTTAGAGCTAAATTAGTTTTGCCAACAGCTGTTGCTCCGCAAATTATAATAAGGGGTCTATCTCTGAACATTAGTAAGCACTTATTACTTTGTAAAATAATCTTATTTTTTAT
>NZ_DBKDTU010000155.1:0-7868 GCF_055505085.1 Candidatus Hepatincolaceae symbiont of Strigamia maritima | reverse complement strand
TTTTCTTTAAAGCAGACTTCTTAGCAATAGCACTAACTAACTCTTCCTTATTCATCCCCTAACTCCTATTTACTTACTTATTATGCAACATAACTACAAACTACCATATCTTCTACAACAATTTAAAGAGAAAAAGAATCTAAGCTATAAAATAAACTCTTGACAAATAAATAGATTCTATTTGTAAAAATCTGTCCCGTTTAAAACTGCCCAAATTCCCATTTAATTCTGCCCGCTACACTTTAGCTGTATTTTCATTATTGCAAATTATAAAAATATCTATGATGCAAATCTTATAACTAAAGATAATAAAGAAGTAATAGCTAAGAATATTGCTAACTATACCTCTAAATATTGGGTTAGCGGAGATAAGTTTGATAAATTAATTACTGAGCAGAAAGAAATTTTAAAATCATCACAAAATTTACCTAATTTTTATTTAATAGCAGCTTTAATAATCTTAATAGAAGTATCTTTAGCGTATATGACAATCTTCGGCTTTAAAAAATTAAAGCCTATAGAGAAATCTATAGTAGATTTAGAAATTGCTAATATTAATAATGCTAAGTCCGCTAAGTTTTTTGATGAGACCACTGTGTCTGCTAAAGAGACCACTCAACAGTCTGATTTGTCTACTGAGCATAGTGGACAGAGTGGACTAAATAGCGGACTAAGTTTAATAGACAAAGTGGACTGTCCACTAAATAGTTCGCAACTAAATTTACTCGGTATAGAAATAGGTAAATATCATGGAACAAACAATAATATTAAACTAGAAAAATTAGGTAATAAATTTTACAAAAATAAACAACCTATTTCTAAATCTTATTATTATCAATTGTTACAAACCATGAATTAACAAAAATGACAAGCCAATGTTAAGTAGTAGGAAGAAAGATGAGTTAGATGATATTTTAAATAGAAATCGTAGAAGATTATCTAAGATTAGATTTAAACAACTTAGTAGTGTTTCTAATACTATTAATTTTAAAAATAGTAAAATTCAAAATCTACCTAAGACTGATATAATTAATCAGAATATCAAAATTAAACAAATTAAAAATAAGCAGAATATTGAAATAGTTCCTACTATTTTTAAAAGTATAGCATGGAGAAAAAGTTATGATAGTCTGGGTATTTTAATGCAGTATATTTTAAAAAATACGGAAGTTTTAGAAAATAATTTAGGAGAGGTGGTAGGAAAAGAATATACGCAAATAAAAGCAGAGTTTGAGAGATTTAATTTATTACAAGATAAAGATAATTTAATCAAATATTCCAGAAATACTAAAGAGAACAACTTAAAACACAGACAAATCGGGCATTTTGTATTCTCTTTACCGAATAATAAGCTAGTAAATAAAGAATTGTTACAAAAGGTTTTAGTTGAAAAACTCCCAGAGTTATTTACTGGGTATAAATATTGTTTCGGAATTCATAGTAACACTCAGAATATGCATGCTCATATAGCACTAAAAACTAAGAATGATCTTACTGGTAAGCAAATTAGATTAGGAGGTAAAGAATTACTACAAATTAATAAAATACTTTATGCTGCTTGTTTAGAAAATACTTTAGATTTAGGACTAAATTTAAGTAAAGCTAACGAGAAAATTATACCAAAAATTACAAAAATTAAAAAACTTCCTGATTTTTTATTAAAAACTCTACCTAATTGGGTAAAAATGTATGAAAATAATGAGTTTGGTTATATCTCAACAAATGAAAATACTCTAAAATTATTAGATAAATTAGAAATGAGCAAAGAAAATATTACTAAATTCTTACATATGTACAATGAAGATAAAAACAAGGCTATTTGGTGTCTTAATAATATGCCTAATTTATTTAATGTAACTAAGAAAACTATACGAGATTATAAAAAAAATAATGATAATAAGGGATTTACCTTGAGAAAAGTGCAAATAGAAACTAAAAAAACTAATATTGATATGGATAAATGGAAAAAAGAAAGATAGAAATTCATAATTATAAGGGTAAGTTATTTTATGCCGTAGCTAGACCTTTAATTAAATATTTTGAAGATTTTACAATTGAAGATTTTCAAATTAATGAGTTTAGCAAAGCTACTCTAATTAAACGAGGCGGAGTTAAGGAATTTATTGAGGATGCTAATCTTAGTGAGAAATTTGTAAAGAATTTAATGTTTACGGTTTGCGGTATGAATAATCAAAAATTTACCTCCTATGAGCAACAGGTATCGGCCATGTTACCAATGAACAAATTTAGATTTAGCGGTTGTGTAGGTAATACGGTGGGTAGCGGAGTAGAGATATCCATAAGACTAAATGATAATTATTTGTATCATAGCTATAAAGATTTTGCCTTAAGTAATTTAGAATATAATTATTTGATTAAATATATTTCTCAACATCAAGCCTCAATCTTTATTATCGGAGGAACCGGTACCGGGAAAACATCTTTTACTAATGTTCTAATTCAGAATATCTCTACTAATGAGGTTATTAAGGTAGTAGGGGATATTCATGATTATATTTTTACAAAAAAGCAAAAATATTCAGAATTATTTACTAAGAGTGAAAAGGAATACAAAGATAAGTTTGATTTACTGATGAGAGTAAATCCGGATAGGATTTTAATTCCCGAATTATCAACCTCCAATGTAGATTTAATTCTAAGAGCAATAGGAAGCGGACATAAAGGCTTTATGCTAACAATGCACGCAGGAGATAATGATTTAGCAGTAGCAGAGGCTTTTAAAAGAAATTTAGCTTTAAACGGTAAAGATAGTATAATTTTAGAAGAAATTCAAAAAACCATTAACTCTAATATAGATTTTCTAATTTATTTAGAAAAAGATACTAAGGGTAGAAGATATGTCTCTAAAATTACTATTAATAACCAAGATTACCTAGAGGAAGCTAAAAATATAGGAATCTTCGGGTATACTCATACTCATAAATTAAAATCTAAGCAAAAAATACCCGGAAAGATAAGAGCTAATACCTCAATTCTAAAGATTGCTAAAGATTTTAATACAGGTATGAGTAGGAGAGAGCTTGCCGTAAAATATAAAAAATCTCGCAATACTATTAATAAAACTATGCAATTAATAATAGATAGATAGTATAATTATTTTAATAATTCTATTATCAAGGTAAATACAAGATAAAGATAGGTGAAAACATGACTAATCAAGATTTATTTAAAGAAAAATTTAAGAATTTAGAGAATATTTGGCAGAAAGATGAAAATGGTATTGAGTTTATCTATGCCAGAGATTTACAAAAGGTATTGGTCTAGAAGAATTGATTCTGAGCATAGACTAGTTTACAAATACCAAGATAATAAGCTAATTATTATTCAATGTAGATATCATTATTAACTATTTCAACCTCAACTACATTATTATTTTTCCATTTAAAACAAATACGTCATTATAGATTTATTCTAATAAAAATATTATTTATAGTATAATTATAAGTGGCTCCTGTTTTTTATGTATAAACTCAGTAAATACCTAGTGTTGAGTGTAGAAAAGTGGCTCTATTTTTAGGTGGTGGCATCAAAAGTGGCACTCATTTTTTTAATAAAAAGCTATGTTTTGTAAGGGGTTAAAGGCTGAAAAGTGGCTCTCAAAATGGCACTATTTTTAAATTAATTTCTAAAAAACAAAGGTAGAGAAACTAAGGGATTAAAGGTAGTAATAAACTTATGCAGGAATCGCATTTTGTATTACACAAATGCTATAAATCCTGATTTTAACAGGACTTGAAGCCCTTAATTTTTCACAAAAATTTAAAATGTTGAACTTAAAACTCTAGTATATCCCTAGGGTTTTGCTTTAGAAATAATTTTTACTAAATTATTAGTATTTTAATAAGTAATAAGCATTTAATAGTTATTACATAAAATAGTATGCATCTTGAAATATCTTGACATATCATGATAGGAATATTATACTATCCCTATAATAATTAATATAGGAGTCTATGTATTATGGAACAAGAACTAGTTAAATTTTCAACTCAAGCTAAAAAAGAATTATTAAATGAGGTAAAAGAGTTAGCTAAAATTGAGGGAAAACATTTTCAAAATTTAATAGAGGAAGCATTAATAGATTTATTAGATAAGCACAACAATAAAATAAGGGAACCTGTATTGCAAAGCTCTCGCAAAAATAGAATAAAATATAATAGTGTTTTTCAAAAGCTAGCTAAATAATGCGAAATATAGGTAGTATATATTTAACTTTGGAAGAAATTTTAGAGATACATAAGGAACAAATAATAGCTTATGGTGGTTCTCACGGATTAAGAGATAAAGGTGCTTTAATATCTGCTTTAATGCGGCCTACTTTGGGGTATTATAATAATATTATAGAAGAAGCAGCAGCTTTATGGGAAAGCCTATCTCAAAATCATCCTTTTATTGATGGCAATAAGCGTACTGCTTTAGATAGTGTAATAACCTTTTTAGATATTAATGGTTATTCTGTAGAGGTAGAAGCAGATATCTTATGGGAATTTATGAATAACTTATATCAGAATAATAAATTTGAATATCAAGCGTTAAAAACTTTTTTAAATAAGTATACTGTAAAATTAAGTTCTTAAGTCTATATTTACTTTATTGTTTTGCTTGAGGTAGTATTTTTAATGTATTTTACAATAATTATATACATTATACTTGACTTTGCAGTGCGGAGTGCATTATACTATATTTATATACAAGTAAAGATAAGAAATATATGATAATAAACTTTAAGTGTAAAGAAACCGAGAAACTATGGAATGGGATAATATCAAAAAAAACCCTCAAAATATTTTAAGAAGAGCTTTAAACAAATTATCTATCTTAAATAATGCTAAAGGATTAAATGATTTAAAAAGTCCTCCTTCTAACAATTTAGAAGCACTAAAAAGAGATAGATTAGGACAACTTAGCATTAGAATAAACTGACAATATAGAATTTGTTTTAAATGGGAAAATAATAATGTAGTTGAGGTTGAAATAGTAGATTATCATTAAATGAGGAGCAGAAGAATGTTAGAAAATAATTATATAAATATTACAATGGGAGACTTTTTAAAAGAAGAGTTTTTAGAACCATTAGGGTTAACTCAAAATAAATTAGCAAAACTAATCAATGTAGAGAGTTCAAGAATTAACCAAATTATTAATAATAAAAGGGGTATTTCTGTGGATACTGATTTACGACTTTGTAAATTATTCAGTATGAGCGAGGGTTTCTTTTTAGGTGTACAAGAAGATATAGAAAGAAGGGAACTAAAAATTACTAAGGCTAATGAGTTATCCTTAATTGTTCCTCTAAACAAAGCCTCCGGATATGCAGGCTAATAATACAATAAAAAAGCTAAATATGAAATAATATTGATATCTTCTTGTTTTTTAAGCATGTATAAATATAATTTTCTATGTAATAAATATAGTACTGAGTATAAATCAATATTGTTAATTTTGTTATTTTTATTTTATTGTTAGAGATTCTAATAAATGTTAAAATAATCAGTAAGATGAAAAATATGTTATAAAACATTGGGAGATATAGAATGAATAAAGAAGATAATAGTAGAGAAACTTTATTAAGTGAAATAAACGCAGATGTTCGGAATCTTAATGAGATAGTATCTGAGTTAGGAACAATAAGGTTGCAAGCTGATGTTTTTAAGACTCTGTCTAGTACCCTATACTATAAAACTCACTATCTTGCAGAAAATAAAAAATTATTAGATTGAAAAGGAGAATATTATGAGAAAGTTATTAGTTATATGTATGGTGTTTATGGTGTTATTACCGAATGTTTTATGGGCAAAGCTTATGGATTTAAAACAGTATGGTAAAAATTATTATCTTAATACTGAAATTATCCAATTTGTAGAACAAAAGAAAGAGACTTGTGTTTTAACTGTTTCAAGTCTTCTTAAATCTTCTATAGACTGGATTAAATTAGAAAATACGGATTGTAATAAATTTGTTCAAGAAAACAATCTAGATAAATAACTATAAAATACTTGCTTTAAATTACTTTAATAAGACTGAAAAAACTGATTTTCAGTCTTATTTTTTTGCTCAATTTTGTATTACTCTTTATATATAAGATTTTATTATAAGGAGTTTCTAATTATGAAAAAGCTATTATTTTTATTTATATTATTACCACTTAAAGTGTTTGCAGGTGCAGGGATGATACCTGGAACATCAATTGTATACGATCCAACTAATGAAAAGAATTCTCTTATTCAAATAGAAAATATGGCAAGGTCTATAGAATACAATAAACAAATGGCGGAGCAGATAGGTAAAGGAGAGTTCACACCCGGGGTTATAAATTATGTGGATAACTTATATTCTAAATGCGGAGGTAAAAAATACGGCTTACCTGATTTCTTTCCCAAACCAAATTTGCAAATCTGCTCAGATGAGAAAAAGCTTATAGATACTAGCCTTAACTATTATAGAGATAATGTCCTAACACTATCTTTTGATACACCTGAAATTGCCAAGAAAAAACAAATCAAACGCAGAGATGATGCGATAAGAATAAGGAGTTATGCCTTATCTCGGTCGGTTATTGATATGGAAAAAGCTAAAACTAATACCGATACTATTAAAAATCTTAATAAGGCGATTAAATCATCAAAAACTCAAATGGATATTCTAAAAATACAACTCCAAGTACAAGTAATGATGTTAGAACAACTTCAAACCTTGAATGAGAGACAAGCCTTATTAATTCATATGAATGCCGTTAAAGAATAAATAATGAAAGCTCTATCCTTACTACCAATAGTATTTATGCTACTTATTGTTCCTAATTTTGCCTTTGCTGCTAATGTTATTGCTGATAATTATTTGGGGTCTTCCTTAGTAAACTTTTATGAAAACCTACTAAGAGCTACCAGAGCAGTAATTAGGGATAATTTTAATGTAGTAAGTAGGTCTGCTACTAGCTTATTGGGAAGTATAGCCACAGTGTGGATTGTAGGATTTTCTATTTATTGTTGGAAAATGGGTGGTAGATTTTTTACGGATTTTATCTTTAAACTATTTTTATTTATAATTTTATCTTTTCTATTAAGCTTTAATATTTTTGATAAATATGTATTGTCTAATGTGCAAGGATTGTTTGATGGCTTACCCAGTTTGTTCGGAGGAGGTAATTTTGCAAGCGGTAATGTTATACATAATATCATTAAACAAAATGCCCAATTAATAGATAAAATTGCTATTAGTTCGGAAGCCGGTAACTGGGCAAACTTTATATTCAATAAAATAGGGGCATTAATTGCTATTGCCTGTTTAATGTCCCTAACCATAATAGTTGTAATTAATGTGTTACTGGCAACAGTTACCTTTTATTTGGTGCTTAGCTTATCTCCTATTTGGATTTTGTGTTTCTTTCTTAGCTTTACTAGAAAATATGGCTTAGGTGCTATAACCGTAGTGGTATCCTGTATTGTTAATATGACGCTTTTAGGAGCTTTTTTAAACTTATATTCCGGAATAATGTATCAATCCTTAAGTTTTACAGGGCAAGGAGATTTTATCTCAATTTATGGTTCAATTATTATAGTTGCAATTGCCGGAGGTCTGTTACTCAAGCAAGTTAATGTAATTGCTCAGGCAATTACCGGGCAGGCACTTGACGCCGGTGGCGGTGGTTGGAAAATGAATCCTTTTAGGGGAAAAGGTAACAAAGAAGGTGGCAGTAAAACAGGAGGTAATAAAGGATGAAGTACAGGAGAAACGGCTTAATGAAGAAAATTTTAATCTTATTGGTATTCTTAGCAAATATAGCCGGTTGTGGTTCACGTTATGAAGATAATCCGGCAGAAATCGGCAGAGGACGTGATGATATGAAA
>NZ_DBKDTU010000154.1:0-7883 GCF_055505085.1 Candidatus Hepatincolaceae symbiont of Strigamia maritima | reverse complement strand
TCTTTCCCTACACGACGCTCTTCCGATCTTCCCGAGTATTATACTATAACTAGAAACCTAGTAAAAAAAGCTAAGCTTCCGCTACCTAAACTTTATGTTATAGAAGAGGTAATGCCTAATGCTTTTGCTACGGGAAGAAATCCTGAGAATGCTGCAGTAGCTGTAACTACCGGTATTCTTAAATTATTATCTAAAGAAGAATTAACGGGGGTAATTGCTCATGAACTTGCTCACATTAAGAATAGAGATACTTTAATTAGTACGGTAGTAGCAACTATTTCCGGAGCTATTTCAATGCTTGGTAATATGTTTATGTTATCAACTTTATTCGGCGGACGCAATAGAGAAGGGAGTTCTCCTATAACAGCGATATTAATGATGATTTTAGCTCCTATTGCTGCGACCATTATTCAAATGGCAATTTCCAGACAAAGAGAGTATGTAGCTGATAAATTAGGAGCAGAAATTTGTGAAAATCCCTTATGGCTGGCTAATGCTTTAACTAAATTAGAGTACTATAGTAAAACGTTTCAATCCAATACTTCCCATGCTCATGCTCATTTGTTTATTATTAACCCTTTGCATAATAAAAATGCACAAGATTCTTTATTCTCTACACACCCTGCTACTCAAAATAGAGTGACTGCTCTAAATAATCTAGCTAAAATTATGGGTATTACTTCCTCAGATCTTTCTACCCCAAATGCATCAATAAATCTTAGTGTACGAACATTTCTTAATCACACTTCTCCTAGACAAACCTCTTCCTATAATCCGTGGGTGTAGGAAAAATATTATGTTATGTTTATTTATGCGTACTAGAGAACTTGCTCATAATATTATAGGGCAAGTTATATGTAAAAAACAATTTATAGAGTCTTTATTGGATTCTTCTACAATTTATCTTAAATTAGAAGATCTTAACAAATCTTTTGTGAGAAACTTAGTCTCTTCAACCTTTAGGCATATTGGAATTATAGATGCTTATTTATTTAAATTTATTAAAACGGAAACTAATCCTAAAATTATTAATATATTAAGATTAGCTATTTGTGAAGTATTGTATTTTAGAACCCCGCATTATGCCATTGTTAATACTTATGTAGAATTAACAAAGGCTTTAGCGTTAAATAAATACACCTCTTTAGTTAATGCAGTATTACATAAGGCAATTAAGAAAATTGATGTTCCTACACATGAAGATATTAAACAAAATAATTTTTTATTTCAACTATGGAGTAAAGATTATGGGCTTAATACAGCTTCAAAAATTTATGATGCTCTTATCCAAGAACATATTATAGATATTAGTGTAAAAGAGCCTATTCATATAGAATTATTAACTACTAATCTGTCTGTGGTAAAGCTTACGAATCATAGTATAAGAATAAAAAATAAAATAAGTATTAAAGATATTCCTTACTATAATGAAGGATATTGGTGGGTACAATCTGCAGCCTCCAGTTTAACTATAACATTATTAAAAAATAGCTTAAATGATAAAAAAGTAGCAGATGTTTGTGCTGCTCCCGGAGGTAAGACTTTTTTATTAGATGCTTTAGGAGCTAAAGTTACAGCCTTTGAGATCTCTAAACCTAGATTAACTAAAATGTTTAATAATTTAACAAGGTTAGGCTTAGAAGATAGAGTACAATTGATTGAAAAAAATCTATTAGAAATAGATAATTTTCAAGATTTTAATATAGTAGTTTTAGATGCACCGTGCTCTTGTACTGGAACTATTCGGAAAAATCCTGAGATTTTTACTATTAAAGGGGAAGTAGAAATTTATAGTGCGGTTAAAATTCAAACTAAATTCTTAAAATATATTTGTAATAATGTAACCTCAGGTACAAAAATTCTTTATAGTGTTTGTTCTCTACAGAAAGCAGAGGGGGAAGAATTAATAACTAAATTTTTAAAAGAAGATAGTAGTGTTAGATTAGTTCCTATTACTGCGGAGGATGTATTTTCTCATCAAGACTTAATAACTCAAGAAGGATTTTTAAGAATTCTCCCCTATCATTTTGCAGAACATGGAGGAATGGAGGGATTTTTTGCGGCAGTTTTAGAAAAAATTTAAGTTCTACAGTAATCATCTTTATAATTATTTTAATCTTATTAGGATATTGGGACAAATATATTACAGATACAAATTTTTTTATAATAAGTTTCTATCTTTTTTATTTATAATACAGATGTGCATATACTCCTTAAGTAGTGGGTTTATAATTAAGTAGTCACCCAATATAGTGAAGTACCGTATTGTTTTAACCATTCAATTGCTTGGGTTGGGTGTTTAGCTAATGTAAATGCTAAATTCCAAAATTCTGATTTATGATTTAAATGTATGAGGTGAGCAACTTCATGAGCCGCCACATAATCCGTTACATAAGGTAGGCTCATCATTAGCCTAAAATTGAAAGATAAATTTTTGCTACTAGAACAACTCCCCCACTTACTTTTAGTATCTTTGATGCTAATTTTGTTATATGATTGTTGAATGAGAACAGCTTTTTCTCTAACTAAATCACTAAAGTGTTGCAATGCTAGTTGTTTATAGAATTGAATAATTTTTTGCTCTAAATTTTGGGAATTAGCAATATTACCTGAAACTATAATTTGAGTAGCTTCTTTAGTAAGTCGTACTTGCTTATTCTGAGGATTAATATAGACAAGAGGGTATTCTATTCCTAGGATGTTAAGAAAAGCTTTGTTACTCAGAAATTTGTAAGAAATATTCTTCAGACAAGTTCTTAACCATGCCAAATGATTTTTAGCAAAATCTAACCCGTATTTATAAGAATAATAACGAGGAATACTCACAATAGCTCCTTGATTTTTATAGTCAGGTTTAATAATTAGTTTTTTTACATGCTTTTTTTTGATAAGTTTTATAGAATAACTATTATTAAGAGTATCTTGTAAATAGTGTAATTGCATTATTCTTCTATAATATAATGAATTAACCCCTTATCTGCCAAAGCCGGATGAATAGCAAATTCTTTAGCAGAATTACCGCTCTTAAGAGTAGAAACTTTATCTTTAGTAATTAAGGGATGCCAATCAGGTAAATCTTTTTTTTCATGAACTAACCTGTAGCTACAAGTTTTGGGTAACCATTTAATAGTAGTAATTTTATGAGGAGTAAGCTTAATACAATCCTCTACATAATTAAAACGTTTCTCATAAGATGTACATTTACAGGTTTTAGGATCTAATAATCTGCAAGATACCTTCGTTGTATAAACTTCTTTAGTATCATAATCCTCTAATTTTTCTAAACAACATTTACCGCATCCATCGCATAAGCTTTCCCACTCTTGAGTTGTCATTTCTTTTAGGGATTTATATTTCCAAAATTGTTCAGTTTTTCTCTCTGTTTTAGTAGTAGACATTTATTTATTAATTCTCCAAGTTGTAGTATTTAAAGTATCCTCAATAATTATTCCTAAGGTTTCTAAATCTGTTCTGATTTTATCTGCTTCACTAAAGTTTTTATTTAATCTTGCGGTATTTCTTTTAAGAATTAAAGTTTCTATTGCCTTAGTATCAATGCTTAGTTTAGATTTAGCAGTATTAGGCAGAGTTTGCAAATAAATTTTAGGATCAATTTGTAAAATACCTAAAAGATTGGCACATTTAAGTAGAGCTGATTTAAGAATTTGTTGTTCTTTCTTAGTTATAGCTTTATTTAAAAGAGTTAATTTTTCTTGTAGAATAGTTATTGCCATAGGAGTATTTAGGTTATTTAATAAAGCTGCAGTAAATTCAGGGCAAAGGCTTGTTTTTACTATAGGAAGAATTGCGACATGATTTAGAGTTTGGTAAAATTTATCTAAAATATTTTTAGCTTGATTTAAAGAGCTTTCTTGGAAATTTAAAGGTTGTTGATAATGGGTTAGCAAGCATGATAAACGGATTATCTCACCATGATTCTCTTCTAAGAGCTGATTTAAAGTTATAAAATTTCCTAAACTTTTAGACATTTTTTGACCATTTACCATAACAAAGCCATTATGTAAAAAATAATTTGCCATTTTGTTGGTATCAAAAGCACAACAACTTTGAGCAATTTCATTTTCATGATGAGGAAAAATTAAATCTAACCCTCCTCCGTGAATATCAAATTCTGTTCCTAAAAGCTCATATGCCATAGCTGAGCATTCAATATGCCATCCTGGACGCCCAAATCCCCAAGGAGAAATCCAACCTGGTTCATCCTTATTACTGGGTTTCCACAGAATAAAATCTTGGGGATTTTGTTTATGAGAGCTAATCTCAACCCGAGCCCCTTCTATTAATTCTTGTGTAGAGAAATTACTTAAGTTTCCATAGGCTTTAAAACTCTCCACTGAAAAATATACATGTTGCTTGTTTACATAAGCATAGTTTTTTGTTATTAACTTAGTAATAAGAGTTTGCATAGAGGTAACATAAGCTGTAGCTAAAGGTTCATAAGTAGGAAGTAATAAGTTTAAAGCTTGACAATTATTATGAAAAATCTTAATAGCTTTGTTGGTTAATGCGGTAATAGTTAGATTTTGTGCTTTTGCAGCACTGATAATTTTGTCATCAATATCGGTAATATTCCTTACAAAAGTAACTCTTGGGTAGATATCTTTTAAAATTCTGAATAATGTATCAAAAACTATTAAAGAACGAGCATTCCCTATATGAATTGCATCATAAATCGTAGGTCCACACACGTACATTGTAATATGTTGAGAATTAATGGGTTGAAATTCTTCTAATTGTTTAGATAAAGTATTATATAATTTTAACATATTTTGGGGGTTATTCTCTTAAGTAATTAGTGCTGTTAAACGATTTTTAGTTCTTGTATATCCTATTAGTGGTAATAAGTTTTTAAGCTCAGGTCCGCTAGATACACCAGTAATAGCTAATCTTAAGGGTATAAATAATTCTTTTCCGGTTAGAGAAGTTTTGGTTTTAATTAAATTAATCCAAGTGTGCCAAATATTATTATCCCAAAAATTCTCAATAGGTAAAATCTCTAAAGCTAATTTAATTAATTCTTGATTAGTTGTAGTTGTAGAGATTTCTTCGTAACAGACCTTAACCCAAGTATTGAGATCTGTTAATTTATTAAGATTATTTTTTGTTGCCTCCCAGAGTTCTTGAGTAATCTTAGAGACATTACTATTATTCAGTAGAGGTAATACTTCTTTAAAGCTAAGATTCTGTAAAATATGTTTATTAATTTGCCAGAGTTTAGTATCATTAAATTTAGCGGTAGCTTTACTATAAAGATTTAAATCAAAAGCTTGGGTGATAGCAGTTAGATTAGGGTAAAGTAGATTTTTTTCCCCTATTCCTAACATAAATAAATAATTATTAATAGCCATAGGATGAACCCCTTGAGTTTTTAAATCTCTAATAGATAAGGAGCCGAATCTTTTAGAAAATCCCTCACCCGATAAAGTAGTAATTAGAGATAAATGCCCGAATTGCGGGAGGGGAGCTTTAAAAAATTCAAACATTTGAATCTGAATAGCTGTATTTACTATATGATCTTCTCCTCTAATAATATGAGTAATACCTTTTTCTATATCATCAATTACAGAAGTTAAAATATATAAAAAAGTACCATCTTCCCTAATAATAACTGGATCGCTTAAATGTATCCCCTGAAAGCGTATATCTCCTTTAAGTAGATCGCACCAGATAGTATCCTTATGATCTATTTTAAATCTATAATAAGGTTTTCTACCCTCTGCTAAATAAGTATTTTTAGTAGTGGAATCTAAGTTAAGCATACTTCTATCGTAAATAGGAGGTTTTCCTTGTAAGAATTGTAATTTCTTTTTGTATTCTAATTCTTCTTTAGTTTCAAAACATTCATATACCCTACCTGAGTCTTGGAGCTGTTTTAGAAAACTTCGGTAAATTTCAAGACGGGATGCTTGATTAAATTCTAAATCCCAAGAAAAACCCAACCAAATTAAATCTTCTTTTAAAGCTAAAGTATATTCAGGCTTTACTCTTGTCGTATCTGTATCATCAATTCTTAAAAGAAATGAACCGTGTAATTTTTGAGCTACTAATAAATTCATTAAAGCAGTTCTAGTATTTCCCATATGTAGATAACCGCTGGGACTGGGGGCAAATCTTACAATACAAGCAGTCATTTTATATTTTTTCCTTAAAATTATTGGTTATAGGGAATTGCCAATCTTTTCCGAAAGCTCTTGGAGAAAGCTTAATTCCTAAAGCACTCTGCTGCCTTTTATATTCAGAATTATGCAATAATTTTAAGACTCTGGCAACTTTCTCTGCATTATGATGCTTAATAAGTTGTTTATAAGATAGATTTCTCTCTATAACATCCTCTAGAATAGCATCTAAGTCTTGATACGGCATTAGTGCTTGTTCATCTGATTGATTAGGTGCCAATTCTGCAGAAGCAGCTCTAGTTATGGCTAATTTTGGAATAATTCTAAGTTTATTTAACAGAGTGTTTTGTGGCAAATTCTTATTTCGCCAAGTAGCTAAAGCATAAACATCTTTTTTATATAAATCTTTTAGTAGATTGAAAGCTCCGCAAGTATCTCCATATAAAGTACAATAACCTACTGCTAACTCAGATTTATTTCCTGTAGTAAGCACTATATAATCTTTATACTGATTAGCTAAAGCCATAAGAATTTGCCCTCTGATTCGTGCTTGTAAATTTTCTTTAGTTTTTTCAATATTACCAATTGCTGTGGTTAGGGTAGTTTGATAAGTATTAAAGATATCATGAATGGGAATATTTAAAAATTTAGTTTCTAAATCATTAGCTAAGTTTTTTGCTATATCTAAACTTATTTGCTTTGTAAAAGGAGAAGGCATGGTTACGCCGATTAATCTGTGTACTCCTAAAGCATCTGCAACAATGGTGGCACTGAGAGTACTATCAATTCCCCCAGAAATACCCAAAATTATTCCCTTAAAATTATTCTTTACAATAAAATCTTGTAATCCTAACATTAGGGCATGATAAATTATAGCTAAAGGTGTATTAATAGTAGTAACTCTTGAAACAACCTGTGGGGAAGATATATTACTGCTTTTTAGGTTGTCTAGATGGGTAGGAATATTTGAGATAGCAGTTAGTGCTGTATTAGTAGCTCTAAGATTATTAGTATTGTTGCCAGAAATTGAGGGAGAGAAGTTAGTAGATAAGGTAGTAGTTAGCAGTTTATCTTTAGATAGTTTTACCAAAGCACTATCTTCAGCAAAAGTTGCCAAGTACTTTACAGTATGTTGAGTATCTATGATAAAAGAGTTACCGTCAAAAACCAGCTCATCTTGTCCTCCTACTAAATTTAAGTAAATTACAGGAGTATTGCTAATTGTTATAGCTGTTTTGGCTACATTTAGACGAATATCTACTTTATTATATTCCTTAGTAGCTGAAAACTCAAAAGGTGAGGCATTAATACTAATTAATAAATCAAGATCCTTAGGAATAGTTTTTAACATACTCTGATGCCACATATCTTCGCAAACTAAAATACCTAACCTATAACTCTTAAGAGTAATTAGGTTATTAGTTATTCGGGTACTAAAATAGCGTTTTTCATTAAAGACACCATAATTAGGAAGTTCTTGTTTAGCTATATAAGTGATAATTCCGGCTTTAATAAAAGCTGCCGTATTATATAAAAATCCGTTTTCTCTATGAATAGTACCCAGTAAAAGAGCAGGTTTATATTGGGTAGAGAGTACTATTAATTCTTGGAGTGCAAGCTCTGTTTGGTGTAAAAAATCTTCTTTGTAAACTAAATCTAAAACAGTATATCCGCATAAAGCTAATTCAGGATAAACTATTAAATCTTGGTTTAAATTTTCTAAATAATAATTAATAATTTTAGTTT
>NZ_DBKDTU010000153.1:0-1723 GCF_055505085.1 Candidatus Hepatincolaceae symbiont of Strigamia maritima | reverse complement strand
AAATATCAAGCTTATAACTATTCCTATTCTAAATATTTTTATCATTTTCTATATCCTTTATTTCTATTATTTTTACTTTTCTTAAGGCAAATGGCTCGTTTGGTTTTTTGATATTAAAAACCTTAGCATTTTTATTTATAGTCCATATTGCTAATTTTTTATCTTCTAAATACATATTTAAAAAAGATATTATATTTTTTTCTTTCATCCCTAATTCTTTTAATCTCTTTAGAGTTTCTTTATTAGTTGTTAATACTTGAAATTTATTTTCTTGATACATTTTACTCCACTTACTAGTTTTTTTCAAATAAAAATCTGGGAGCTTTTTTTCTTTTTTTGTCTTATCTCTTTTATTAATTGGTATATTTTGAATATTTATATTATTTTCTAAGCAGGAACCATATAGCGTTTTATTGATTAGAAATAGATCTTTTTTTTGTATTCTTAATTGTTTAGCGGTAACATCATTTTTAGTCTTTAAAACAATATGAGCATGCATATTATCTGTATCCTGATGGATTGCAAATAGATACTTATGATTAGCAAATAGTTTAGGAATAGTTTCTCTAATTACTGTTTCTAATTTTGCTTTATCTTGTATATCATTCTTAGGTAAAGAAAATACTATGTGGGATAATTGCCTGTTTCTTAATAAAGTATCTTTATCTTTTAAATTATCTAATTTTGCTTTATCTAATTCTTTAAGGTTATCATGATCTTTTACTAAGTCAAATCTTGTTATTTCTTGTAATAAATTCTCTTTGCTTATACTATCTCCTAGCTCATTTTCTAATCCATCAGCTTTTTTTAAGATATAATCCATAACTATTTTTAAACTATTATAACTTTTGCGGTATCCTACTACTTTTAAAATTGTATTAATTTTATTATTATTTTGTTCTCTAACAAATTCTTTTTTTAAATTACTTTGAGAAGTAAAGTTTTTTACCCTAGATATATTAGAAAAAACAGCTTGATAATATTGATTACTATTATTTCTAGCTAATCTCTTTCTACTTCTATTAAGTATTTCTTCTAATATTTCTGAGGATGTTTTTTCCATTAGTATTTTCTTGCAGAATGTAAAATTGTTACAACTTCAAGTACTTTATTTTTTACTCTATATACAATAAAATAATCTGTTCCTGCTACAAAAAATTCTCTGGTATTATTTCTTCTACCCATTTTTCCCAATTCAGGATTATTTTTTATTATTTTTAAGCAATCATTAAACCTAGAAACTAATTTATTAAAAGCATTAGGAGCTTCTTGTAAATACTCCTGAATAAAGCGTACATCTTTAGTTGCTTCTTGAGAAAATCTAACTTCCACTTATATATCCTAATTTACTAATAATTTAATGATCTCAGTGTCTTTTGAATATTCTCCTTTGTCTAATTGAGAAAGACCTCGATCTATTTTTGCTAATTGCCAATTAAATAACTCTATTCTAGTCTCAACTAATTTGTTAATTAATGAACTTCTATCTTGATTCTCTGCTTTTGCTATTTCATCCAATCTTTTTAATTTCTCATCTTCCATTCTAACACTTATATTTCTCATCTTAATTTCTCCTTTTTTAAATCCTGTATTACAATTATAATACATTTATAATATGATGTAAAATGAAATTTATATTGTTTTTTCCATTATCTTAATAACTTTTTATATTCTAGTTTAATCATTATTTATTTTAGCTAGTTCTTTTTTAAATTCTTCATGG
>NZ_DBKDTU010000152.1:0-8113 GCF_055505085.1 Candidatus Hepatincolaceae symbiont of Strigamia maritima | reverse complement strand
ATTAATAATAATAATAATATTCCGGTTATCAAAACTAACAGGGGTGGCAAATATACTTATCACGGAATTGGACAAAGAATTATTTATTTAATGTTAGATTTAAATAGAAGAAATCGTGATATTAAAACATTTATTCACAATCTAGAGTTGCTAGTAATTAAAGCTTTGCAAGATTTCACAATTAAGGCTTATACTAAAGAAAACCAGATAGGAGTTTGGGTACAACATAGAGGTATTGATAAAAAAATTGCAGCAATTGGGATTAGAGTTAAGAAATGGATAACCTATCACGGAGTTGCTCTAAATATTCAACCGAATTTAACCCATTTTAGTGGAATTATTCCTTGTGGAAACATAGAAACTGGTGTAACTTCTATATATGAACTTGGTAAATCAGTTAGTTATCAGGAATTAGATATAGCACTAAAAAAACATTGTATTAGCATCTTCGGAGAACATTAAGCATGAAAGAAAAACAGTATCCTTTATTTTTAGACTTTCTACCTCTAATTTTATTTTTTATATTAAATAGATTTTACGGTATTTATGTAGCTACTGGGTTTTTAGTAATTACTAGTATTATTACTTTTGTTTTAGGATATATCTTTACTAAAAAATTTCATCCGGTACCAGTAGTAACTACTATTTTAGCAGTATTATTCGGGAGTTTAACCGTATTGTTACATGATGAAAACTTTATTAAATTTAAAGTAACTCTATTAAATTTAGTCTTTGCCTCAGCTTTAATTATAGGATTACTCTTTAAAAAGAATTTTTTAAAACTTACTTTCGGTCCATCTTTAAAAATTACTCCTCAAGGATGGAAAGTCTTAACTACCCTATGGATAACCTTCTTCTTATTACTAGCTTTAATAAATGAGGTTATTTGGCGTAATGTTAGTACCGATACTTGGGTTAATTTTAAAGTATTCGGAGTACTAGTTTTAACAATTATCTTCTGCCTTATTCAAATTCCGATTATCATGAAGCATAAGTTACATGATAATAACCAAAAAAATCTATAACTACTAACCCATAATTATTTACCACAGGGTTTCGGGTTTCTATACCTTAGTTATTCTGAGGCTATTTATTAGCAAAATATTTATGCTTATTACTTTCTTTTTTAAAATCCAGTTAAAAAATTTTATCTTTTGGATATGTAATAAAAATTTTATAACTTTATTCTATCCGATAAAGTTATATAGAGGTGCAACCTGCTTTACTATAAAAATTGATACTACTGAATATGTAGCACTAGTTCTGCTTAGAAAATATACTTAGCAGAGAGACTAACACTAGTGTTTTTTACTTCCCTACTTAGATCTTGACTTAGGATTGTCTCTAGATAGAATATTTGATTATATGTATAACTAAACCCTCCTCCTACTTTGATTTTACTCTTGAAATATTTCTTATCTTGTAGTTTAATGTTATTCTCTGAGATACGTTGATTAAAGTTTATTTCAGTAGTGGAATTATTTTTGTTGAGTTGTTGCTCGTATCTGATATCTAAAATTGGTATGCTTACTGAATTTTGATCCTACCTCGGCTATAACATCCTTTAGATTGCTTTTTGATATACTTAAATTAAAAGCTTATCCTTTTTTTGATATTCACATAAATTATACTTAGTGTAAATTACTCTAGTATAAGCTAAACTACTATATCATTTTGCTGTGTAACCTTTTAGGGATACCTGATTTATCCCTATATTTAATAAGGAATTATTATTTTCTATGACAATGTTTTGTAATTCATTAGAGGTATTGTATCTAGCTTTAAGGTGCTGTTATTATTTAGGTTAATTATATTATTTACTACTAGCACCGGTATTATATTCATAGATTCCCTATTGAACCTTAATTCGTTTGCTTCAATCTTATCAATATTATTA
The DNA here is from genome assembly GCF_055505085.1 of Candidatus Hepatincolaceae symbiont of Strigamia maritima. Classification (NCBI taxonomy): domain Bacteria; kingdom Pseudomonadati; phylum Pseudomonadota; class Alphaproteobacteria; order Rhodospirillales; family Candidatus Hepatincolaceae; species Candidatus Hepatincolaceae symbiont of Strigamia maritima. The sequence goes on along the minus strand of NZ_DBKDTU010000152.1, from coordinate 6,216 downwards.
TGTTATAGGTGGTATCAACTATTTTGTAAATTATTATTCTTTTACTTCTAAAAAGCTCTTGTAATGAGCTGGTACTAGTTATAAATTAAGTTGCTTTTTTAGCAGGAAAAGCAATGAAGTCTAAGTGGATTAGTTTCTACGGTAAAGATATTAGTAGATTCGGATGGAGGACACTTTTTTGGGAGAAAGATAAGTCCTCAAAATTCTGTTTAATTTCTATTTTTTTAGACTCTTCCCTACCAATTAATTAACTTTTGGGAGAATTTATTTTTAGAATCATCGTATATACATATAATTTGGGTCTAACCCCTTATTTCCTTATATATCTTTACTCTGTTGACTTCTTAACTCCCAATTGTTTAATTAAAGAAAACTTAAACTAAATAATTTTATATGTCAATGAGATTGTTAAAGATGAGACATAATAATATTAGGATTATTAGAAATACTAGAAAGTTAACACTACAAGAGTTAGCTGAAAAACAGAAATAAACTATAATTATATCGGAGATTTAGAGAGAAGCAATAATAACTTAAATGATTCTATGAAGTCTAAAATAGCTGGGGTTTTATAGGTATTACCTAATGAGTTAACGGATAAGAAGATACAACTACCTAAAAAAACTCTACTAAAGCACCACCTCTTGTGCTGTCTTTTGATCTAAAAACAAACATAGTTACAATTCCCTATTTAAAATATATAATAATTATAAAATTAATATACTTAAGATGAAATACATATCAATATTAGTTATATCACTATTGACTTCAATGTCATTATATGCTAACTCAAATACACATAGATAAAACTCTTTATCTATGTGTAGCTACTAATAAAATTGAGGGAAATAACTTCACTAACAATAAATATTTTTATTTGGATTCTAAGAAGTCTATAGCTTATTTCTTTACTTCAGATGAATATGATGAAGATACCTACGAAGGTATGACTAAATTTGAACATAACTCTTATGGAGATATAAATTTAGAAGAAGATAACGTAGTTAATTATTTAGGTTACTATGACTTCAATTGTACTCCTAGTAATGATCACTACGTTGAAAAATTCCAACCATTGAATTTTACTCATAAATTAGATTCTAGAAATAAATCTTCTTATTTATGTGAAGTTCAGTCTTATGAATCTGTAAAAGATCTTGAGTTCGTAAAGAATTTAATTAAGAATGGAAGAGGTGAATTTCTTAATTATAGTCCTCAGAATAAAACTGCATCTTTGGTTTATTCTAAGAAAGATGGAGGAGATATATTATCAGTTTGGAATGAAGGTAAAGTAGGAAAGTAATGGGGTATACTATCCATACTATCAAAAACTTATTACTGTAGGGAATGATAATTACCTTCCTTATGTAGATCCAACTGATAATTCTAATTTTAATGATTGTTTATTACTAGGATCTAATATGTTGATTTAAGTAAATAATGATAGTGATATTACTACTATTTATAAATGTAAATAGATATTAATAACTAATACTTCTTGAGTGACTACTTGAAGTATCACCTATGAATAGTTCAGAAACTAGGAGTAATCCGTAGAGATATAAGAATTTAATGATATCTCGAAACATAAAACCCTATTTTAAAATATTAATCAGTCGTTAGGAGCTGGTTACGTAGAGCTTGAGATTTATCAGGAAGCAGGTTTTTTTAGTTATTAAATCTTTGAAATTAGCAAAACTCTTAATAAATTATGAGATTAATAATATGGAAGCTGATTATGTGAACATCGATAGCATGATACCTACTATTAGCAAGGTGCTAATGTGTTGATGGATAAAAGAGTTAAAAAAATCAGGGGGCGAGTATTTATTCGTTTATACTTAATAATGAATTCTTAATAAAAAGATTTTATAAAGTAGGTCAAGATAAAGTTATATCCTTATCTGACAATAAATTATACTCGGATATTATTATTAACCCAAAGGATAATGTACAGATTCTAGGACAAATGATATTCACTTTTAATTCTGAATTCTTATAAACCGCAAGTAAATACTAAGAATTTGACAACTCATACAATAAATGATATATTATACTAACCTTATTCTAAGAAATTTAAAAAATGAACCACAACAGATACGATTGTAGGGTTATAGCTAATGAGTTTATTAGACTCTCCTTAAAGCATAATAATCCTATTTCGCCAATGACAATACAAAAATTAATATATTTTGCCAATGGAATTGTATTGACTTTAACTGGAACTCCCTTAGTAAGAGAAAGTTTTGAAGCGTGGTCTTATGGTCCTGTAATACCTCTATTATATCATACTCTTAAAGCATATGGAGCAAAGCCTATCCAAGAACCAATATATCTAGAAAAAGACAGTGTCAATAAGATTGATCCTGATGTACTTGTCTATATAGAAATAACTTATGAAAAATATAATGCTTTCAGTGCTATTACTTTGTCAAATATGACCCATGAAAAAGGTGGGGCATGGGATAAAGCAAAGCCCAAACAAACTCTTAATGATGAAGACATAAAGCAAGAATTTAACTTTCTATTAGAACCAACTAACTAAAATATGACTCATATTGCCTCACCAAAATTAATTAGAGAAAAGCTTGATCAAAATTTTGAGCGTAAGAATAAGCACTCTACCCCCTACGAAGATGAAAAAAAGATAGTAGAACTTGATAAACTTAAAACAGAAAATCAACATTTAAAAGATATTGCAAAAGTACGAAATAAATATTTAAGAAAAATATATAAAAGTAGTAGAGGGTGGTGTTTTGCTATCTTAATAATAGTTTGTTTAAATAAAATTCCTTATTGGAAATTAGATAACAACATACTAATAGCACTAATAACTAGCACCACAGCAAGTATATTTGCTTTAATGTACATTGTTGCTAAATGGTTATTTCCTAATAAATAACCCTACCCTTTAATTCTAATCAAAGGGGTTTTTATTTTTATCAACTTTTTAAAATACTAGAAAATTGATTTTCTATATGCTCTTTTTTTGTCTATATTCTTCCTGAATTTTTTCATACTCTTTAGGTAATTTATATAACAATATAAATAACAATTCTAATGTCTTTAATGCTGTTTTGGGGTTCATTGCAGGCAGTTCTTTTAGCTGTATAGCCTTTATTGTTTCATATACTATTTAAGTTAGAAATGACACAAGATTTCGTAAAGTTAAAACTTTACGATCAGCCGTTATCTGCTAGAAGCGGTGAATGGGAAAAAAATTTCCCTGCTCACGTTGCATCTCAATAACACCCCATATTTTCAACAGCTCCATCATATAATGTAAATTTAAGGGTAATTAGAAGATTGTTTAGTAAGAGGTGCAATTCTTTTATAAAAAACTCTAAAATGGGATAAAGCCTAAAGGTAGGAAGTAAGATACTATAAATAGATTAAGCTCCGTGACAATGTTTAAATTTTTTACCAGAACCACAAGGACATAAATCGTTCCTTCCTATCTTGTCGAAGTTAGTAATAGGAAATTTAATAGGTACTTTAGGAATTTGCTCCTTACTCTGTGCTAAGGGGTATCTTTGGGTTGTCTCTTGCCATTGCCTTTGGGTTTGCACCTGAGTTTGATTCTGTACTTGTGAGTTCTGAGATTTTAATTGCGTTGTCCCAGTGGGTAATTCAGTAGGAGCCTCAGTAATTATTAAGTGAGAGATTATTGTAAGAATTTTTTGATTTAAATCATTTAACATTGTTTGAAATAATGAAAATGCTTCATGCTTATATTCATTTAAAGGATCTTTATTAGCATAGGCTCGTAAATTAATGCTTGAGCGGACATAATCTAATTCTAAGAGATGTTGTTTCCAATTATTATCAATACTTTGTAGGGAAATATTACGTACTACATCCTTAAAAGCATCTATACCTATTAAATTAATAATATTCTCAATCTTAAGCTTTGCAAGAGAGGTAACTTTATCACTAAGTTCCTGTAATGATAACCCATCTTCCAAGGCAACATCTTTAAGATCATCAGTGATATTAAATAATCTGCTGAGATTAAGTTGAAAAGTATGAAAATCCCAGTTTTCTCTATATTCTTTTTCAGGAAAATAAGTTTGTATCAGATTATCAGCCTCTTCTTCTATAATATTAAACAACATATTCTTCACATCTATATCGCTAGTAATAATTTCTTTTCTTTGTTCATAGATTACTTTTCTTTGCTCGTTAATTACATCATCAAAGCGGAGTAAACTTTTTCTAACTTCAAAATTGTAATCTTCTACTTTTTTCTGAGCTTTTTCAATTGCTTTAGTAATTAACGGATGAGTAATTACTTCATTTTCCTTAAAGCCCATTTTTTGTAAGAAACCTTCTAATTTAGTAGACCCAAAAATTCGCATAAGATCGTCTTCTAAACATAAATAAAAAATGGTTTCCCCAGCTTCTCCCTGTCTACCGGCACGCCCTCTTAATTGGTTATCAATTCTTCTGCTCTCATGTCGCTCAGTTCCTATTACCACTAGCCCTCCTGCTTCCATAATTAAAGCTTTATCTTGTTCTATTTTAGCTTTAATTTGGTTAGTTACCTCAGCAATTTTAGTATCATCTCTAAGACCTTTGATAGCATCCTCTATGAACAATTCTTCATTCCCTCCTAACTTAATATCAGTACCTCGTCCTGCCATGTTTGTGGCTATAGTAATAGCTCCTTTCCCTCCTGCTTGGGCAATAATTTGTGCTTCAGTATCGTGAAATTTTGCATTTAAGACTTTGTGAGGAATTTTCTCTTTATTTAGAAGTCTAGATAAATGCTCCGATTTCTCAATACTAGTAGTACCAATTAGTACAGGTTGTAATTTAGCGTAACTACTCCGTACCTTTGTAAGAATTGCTAGCTCTTTTTCAGCTAATGATAAATATATGTTATCATGCCTATCTTTGCGAATAAGTTTTTTATTAGGAGGAATACTTAATACTCGCAATCCATAGATTTCCTGAAATTCTTTAGATTCTGTAGAAGCGGTTCCAGTCATTCCGGCAATTTTATGATACATCCGAAAATAATTTTGAAAGGTGATAGAGGCTAGGGTTTGATTTTCACTTTTAATATTAAGTTTCTCTTTTGCCTCAATTGCCTGATGTAAGCCATCAGAATATCTTCTGCCCTCCATCATTCTACCGGTAAATTCATCTATAATTACTACTTCACCGCTTTTTACAATGTAGTCTACCTCTTTTTTAAATAGATGATGTGCCTTTAGCGATTGCATAAAGAAGTGATAGAGTTCTATATTTTGGGCATCAAATAGATTTCCTTTAAAATCTAACCCAGATTTCTTAATAGAAGCTTCTAACTTCTCAATTCCTTTTTCTAAAATATTAATATTTTTATGTTTTTCATCAATTTCAAAATCTTCCTTATTAAAATAAGGAACTAAAGAATTAGTAAGTTTATAGATAGTGGTTTTATCTTCAGCCTGTCCGGAAATAATTAAGGGAGTTCTTGCCTCATCAATGAGAATGGAATCTACCTCATCAATAATTGCAAAATATAAATCTCTTTGTGCAATATCATCAAGAGAATGTTTCATGTTATCCCTCAAGTAATCAAAGCCGAATTCATTGTTAGTACCATAGGTAATATCACAACTATAGGCATGTTTTCTTGCACCCTCAGCTAAATTAGCAGTAACACACCCCACCCTTAAACCTAGGAATCTAAAAACTTCTCCCATCCATTGGCTATCTCTGGTTGCTAGATAATCATTTACCGTAACAATATGTACAGCTTTAGAGCTTAGAGCATTTAAGTAAGCAGGTAGAGTGGCTGCCAAAGTTTTTCCTTCTCCTGTACCCATTTCTGCAATCATACCCCTGTGTAGTGCTATACCACCCATAATTTGGACATCAAAATGTCTTTGGTTGAGCACTCTTTTTGCAGCTTCTCTAACCACTGCAAAGGCTTCTACTAAGAGAGCGTTTAATGATTTATCATCTTGAAATTTACGCTTTAATTCCTGAGTTTTATTTTTCAAAGCCGTATCATCTAATAGAGAAATATCTTTCTCTAAACTATTAATTTGCTGAGTAATAGCTCTATATTCTTTTAAGGTGATTTCTTGTTGCTTTTTAAATAAAGTAGCAATAAATTTAAACATAGTAGTACCTATCCTATTTTATTAAGTAATTGTCATTCTTTTATAGAACAATAATAACTTAATTTTGATTTTTTTAAATGTATTTTAGATCGGAAGAGCG
>NZ_DBKDTU010000151.1:0-8127 GCF_055505085.1 Candidatus Hepatincolaceae symbiont of Strigamia maritima | reverse complement strand
CCACCGAGATCTACACTCTTTCCCTACACGACGCTCTTCCGATCTAAAAACAATCCTTACAATTAGGGAATAAAACCCTATTCATAGTAATATTTTTTATACTTAGTTATGTTATATGGCTTTTTACTTTTTCTGTTTATAGATATTTAGCTACAATTTTGTCTATTAGTGGAATAGTGATGATTCTATTAGTTAAGGCTTTAATTATTAATAATGAGAAAAGTAGGATAATAGTTATTAGTACTTTTACAGTTATAATTATCGTTTTTACTAGGTACTTTGATTTAGGTTTTTACCTAAATACTGCTGATACTAATTATAAACAAGTAAGTATTAAGGATATCAAACTTGAGGATGCTGCTATTATACTTTTAGGTGGTACTACAATGAGTTATGTTATTCCACTAATTGATAGTAAAAATAAAATAGTGTTAGGAATGATTGAGATAAAGTATCCTTTTTATTTCAATAAACTTAAACAAAAAATAGCACAAAATAATAATAAAAATATCTATTTTATTTTTGATGTTAATAAGAATAAAGCAGTTTTAGAGAAATTACCAACTCTTAATTTACAATTAAAAACAGATGCTTGTAGTGATATAGAAACTATGGTTACAAAAAAAAATTGGCATAAATTAAAAATTTGTAAAGTAGTATCAAAATAGTTCTGTGGTAGTAATTAGTATAATAGAAGTTAATTGGTTGGGTTATAAGGATTTACTGATTTTTTAGTAAGTAATCTAATAGGAACGCCAAGAAGATTAAAGCTATGATACAATGCGGTCTGCAGATATCTTAAGTATGAAGTAGGAATTTCCTTATCCATATTTATCCATAAGGCAAAGGTTGGAGGGCGGGTTTTAGTTTGGGAAATATATTTAATTTTTAAACGTTTACCATTAATAAGGGGAGGAGGAGTTGTTTGTAATAACTGTTCTAACCACTTATTAAGTAAAGAAGTTGGTAATTTAGTATTCCATTTTTCATAAGTAATGAGAGCTTCATCCAAAATCTTAGTAAGATTAGTATTATTTAAAGCAGAGATTCCGATAATTTTAATACCCTTCACCTGATAAAACATTTTTTCTAAGTCGTTTTCTAATTTTTGAATAAGTAGTTGAGGTTTTTTTACTAAATCTATTTTATTTAAAATAATTATTAAAGATCTTCCTTCACTAATAATATATTTAGCAATATTAAGATCTTGTTTGGAAATCTCCTCGGAGGCATCTATTACTAACAATACGGTATTAGCAAAAAATATACTTCTAATAGTTTCGTTTTTAGATAATGCTTCTAATTTAGTGTCTATTCTTGATTTTCTCCTTAATCCTGCGGTATCTATCAGCTTAATTTTCTTACCTTTATAATTTAAGTAAATTGCAATAGCATCTCTGGTAATACCGGCTTTTTCTCCAGTTATTAAACGTTCCTCCTGAATAAGGGCATTAGCTAAAGTGGATTTGCCAGCATTAGGTTTCCCCACAATTGCAATACTTAAGTCAGGTAATTTAGCATCATAAAGTTCATCTTTGGGTTGATTAAGATTTTCTGCCTGGTGCTTTTCAAATAAAGGTAGTAAATATTCATGTAGGTCATCTAAGCCGATAGCAGCTTTAGCTGATAGAGACACAACTTTCTCAAAGCCTAATTCATAAGCCATTGGGCTATTATTAGCAACTTGCATTTTTTCAGTTTTATTTACACATACAATTACGGGTTTACTTAAAGAACGTAATTGTTTAGCTAAAAGCTTATCATGTGGAGTAGGACCAATCATGCCGTCAATTAAGAATAAGATACAATGAGCTTCCTCTATTGCTTTAATAGCTTGTAGCCAAACTTGCTGACTAAGATAATTTTTATCCTCAATGAATCCTCCGGTATCAATTATTTCAAATTGTAAATCAAAAAGATTGGCTAAAGCTTTTTTTCTATCTCTAGTTACATTATATACATTTTCAACAATGGCTATTTTCTTACCGACTAATAGGTTAAATAAAGTTGATTTACCAACATTAGTTCTACCGATAATTGCTACTTTAAACAAAACATACAACCTATTTAATATTTATAATATATATTGTTCCGTAAGAGCTTAGGAAGAATAATTGTTGATTAACAATGAGGGGAGAAGTATATAATTGTTCTTTATTTCCTAATTTTAAGGTAAATTGTGCTATAATTTCCCCATTTTTGCTAGAAACTATAAAGATTTCTCCTAAAGAATTAGTTATTAATAAATTATTATTCACAAGTATTGGACCAAACCATAATAATGGTTGGTTGGGTTGTTTGCTCTTAGAGAATAATTTTAAAGGAACATTAAAAATAGTCTTTCCTGTTTTTAAATCTAAAGTATATAAGAAAGCATTAGTATCTACTAAATAAATTCTATTTGCTTGAACTATAGGGGTAGAAATAGTGCCTATTTCTTTATGCCAAATGGAAGTATGATCATTTAGCTTATTTAAAGTAGTAATATTTGCATAGGAAGAGAATAATACCGTATTATGATTAATTAATAAGGGTGAGGCTTTAATATCAGCACTTAAGACAGAGGGTTTTCTAAGCCCTATTGATAAAACATTAGTTTTCCAAACAATTTTTCCGTTTTCTTTGCGTAAAAGTAGCATATCTCCACTAGATAAACCGACAATTAGATAATTTTGATAAAGAGTAGGGGAATATAGTTTTTGCAAAGCTAATCCGCTCTTTGAATTATTCACCTTCCAAATAGTTTTACCGCTATGAATATCTAAGGCAAAAATAGCATTGTTTGCTATTACAAATACGGTATTATCATCAACTATAGGGGTAGAGGAAATAGGATATAATAAATTAGTAGACCATTCAATTGTCCCTGAGAGAGTAGAAATAGCAGTTAAGATACCATTTTGTCCGCCTAGATAGAGGATATCTTTATTTAAAGATATCCCATTAATATCTCCCATATGTGCTAAAGCTAATTTTAAAAAATACTTACCACTAACAAAATTCATACCTATTAAGGTATTATTAGAAGATATAGTAAAAATATTATTTTTATCAATAATCAAATTAGGTAGAGTTTGCTTAGTTTTAAAAGATTCAGATACATTATAAGTCTTTGATAAACTAAAATTATAACTATTTAATACTACATTTGGAATACTATTCTGAATTGAATAATTTAAAAAATGCCAACTACTAAGATTAACAGGTTTACTAATAATAGCCGTGGTATCATTAGTAATAATAGTAGTAGGATCTTTAATTTTTTCAAATAAAGCTACACGAGTATTTTTAGCAGGAATAGTATTTTTATCAGTACCCTTACAAGCATAAACAAATACCAAGATAATAAATAATAATAAAGATTTAGATATTTTTGATAGCATGTTAGTCTAAGATTAGAGATGTTCCGTAATTAAAGACTTTAGATTAGTTATTCTAGTTTTTATACCAGCAGGAACATTATTGCCTTGTAAAATTTCATTGCTAAATTTATCAGCATCTAAGTATTGTTGTTCATTGATTAGTGCAATAATATATAATTCTAAATTATTATAATAAAAAGAACTTTCTTTTTTTAAAGCCGGTTTAATCATAGTAAGTAAGGATTTTGTATCGCTCTTAGCAGGATTATTAAAGTGTAGTATTAATTCAATGGTTTGGAGTAAATCTCTATATACAGTAGGTAAACTAATAGTTTGAGCTTGCTTGAGTTCTTTGAGAGCATCTTCGTAATTAGCATTACGCAGGGCTAAATTAATTTTTTGTAAATAAGCCAATAATTTATAAACATTCGTACTATCTTTAACAAGGATGTCTAAAGCGGTGATTGCTTCTTGATTATTATTCTTTGCTAACATAGTTTGAATATTATAAAAAGCATCACTATTTTTATTAGCTTTGTTAGTTACATAGGAATTATACAAAACATAGCTTGTAGCCATAATAATTAATATAACAATAAAGGCTGCTATAATATATTTGTATTTTTTAAGAAGCCTAATTAATCTATCTTTTTTTAGGTCTTTTTCTAGTTCACTAATAAAATTTGCATCTTCTCTCTGCATAACATTATATCCTAATTTACTTTATATTATTAATAAAAGAATTCTTTGATTCCGGCTATTATATATTGGCACCCTAGAGCAAGTACCATTAAGGTTCCGATTACAATAATGGAATTTACAACACTTTTAGGTAATTTACTCATAATAATATCAGATAATAACAATAAAGACAAAGATAATAGTAAATTTACTAATAAAGCTAAAACTAGCATAATTTTTAGGGCAAAATTATCACCGATTTCTTCTGTTAAAATTATTGTTAAACTAATAGCAGCAGGACCTGCTATTACAGGTATGGCAAGAGGAAAGGCTGAAATATCTTTATTCTGAGTGTGAGTATTTACATCCTCCTCAACCATAGAAACTGTAGAAAGAGGAGTATTGATAAAAGTCAATAAAGCATTTAGAAATAATACTAAGCCACCACTTATTTTTATAGCAGAAATACTAATGCCTATACTGTGTAAGGGAGATACTCCGAAAAAGATCAAAACTGCCAAAAAAATAAAAGCTATGGAAGTACCTTTAATTGCCATAACGCGTTTTTGAGCCGGTAAATATTTTGATACCACCGGAAGAAATAAAGTTAATGTAACTACAGGAGATACCACTACTAAATATGTAAGAAGATAAGTTAGAAACGAATTAAATAATAACATGTTAAGTACTTTGATTTTTGATAGTAGTTATTCTTTGTTCAAGTTTTGGTAAAATTATTTCTTTTGGTAAAATCATTTCTCTATTGGGTAGGATAATATCAATTTTTTCTAAAAATAGAGTAGTATTAAGAAGGATAGGATAAAAATAAGATTTTGTAGCAATAGTAGTATTCTTAATAGTATAAGAAATAAATAATAATGTTACTGTAATTAATATTAAGCCTTTTATTAAACCAAGAATAAATCCTAATAATTTATCTACATAGATTATCATAATATTAGAATTTTCATTAATATGAATTCTTTTAAAAATTATTGCTAAAATAAGGGAAGTAAGGAAAAATATTATTAATACACTGATAATTTGAGAGATAATCTTTTCTTTAAAGTAATTTGAGAGTAAGGGTGCTAGAAAATCTTTTAAAAGATAAGCTAAACAAATAGCTAAAACAATTCTAGTACAATTTAGAATTTCTTTCATAAAGCCTTTTATATATGACATAATGCCAAAAAGCAATAATAATGCTATAAAAAAATAATCTATAATCTGAAGGCTGTTATACATAGTAAATAGTTTAAGATATTATTTTAATTAATTCAAACATATTAGATAGTTCCTTAATATTTATTTTATCATGAGGAAGATTAGCCTTAATTTTTTTAGGAACTTTAGGAATAATAGCATGTGTAAATCCTAAGCGATATGCCTCAATTAGTCTTTTTTCTAGGTGAAAAGCAGACCTAATTTGTCCTGACAAACTAATTTCTCCTATTATTACGGTATTAGAAGCAATAGGATGATTTTTTAGAGCCGAGAGTAAGGAGGCACACATTGCTAAATCAAGAGCCGGTTCGGTAATTTTTAAACCTCCTGCAATATTTAAATAAACATCTTTATTATTATACACATAGCCGTATCTAGCTTCAAGGACTGCCATAATCATAGATAATCTATTACTCTCTGCTCCTACCACCGCTCTTTTAGGAGTGGCAAAAGTAGAATTTACCAGTAAAGATTGTACCTCTACAAGCACCGGACGTGACCCCTCAATTGCAGGAAATACTGCACTGCCACTAATATTATGTTGATACTCACTTAAAAATAATGCTGAAGGATTAGCGATTTCTTGTAATCCCTGTTCACTCATTTCAAAAACCCCAATTTCATCACTGGCTCCGAAACGATTTTTTACAGCCCGTAAAATTCTAAAATAATTATTTTTTTCTCCCTCAAAATAGAGTACGGCATCAACCATATGTTCTAATACTTTTGGTCCTGCAATTTGTCCTTCACGGGTAACATGCCCTACCATAATTAAGATTATATTATTCTTTTTACAAAAATTAATTAAACTATTTGCACATGCTCTAACTTGTGATACACTTCCCGGAATAGAATCTATCTCATTTAAATATACGGTTTGGATAGAATCTATAATTAAAACATCAACTTTTTTGGTAGTCTCTAGGGATACAATGATATCATTTAAAGAAGTAGCCGTTGCAATATTTAAATTTGAAGTATTAACTTTTAGTCTAAGGGCTCGGCTTTTTAGTTGCTCAATAGACTCTTCACCGGATATATAATAACATTCATAATTATTAGATAATTTTGATACTACCTGCATAAGCAGAGTAGATTTTCCAATACCAGGGTCTCCACCTACTAATAAAGCAGAACCGATTACCATTCCTCCGCCACAAACCCTATCGAATTCTTTAATATTAGTGACAAATCTTGGTTTTAGCATACTAGGAGTATTAAGATTAGCAAATTCAATTTTATTAGGATTAATATTTGAGGTGATAAATTCTGAAGAATTTTCTTCAATAGTATTCCAGCTATTACACACAGCACAAGTACCAGACCACTTTTGATAAATAGTATAACACTTGCTACAAAGGTATTTTGCGGTTTTTTTAGCCACGTTAGAGTTTTATTGTTTGGTAAAATTTGCCTGAGTAGGTCTACTCATAGCACTAGCAATATTACTCGGTCTTTGAGGAATATTGTAAGATCTAGGCTTAAGCATAGGGCTGTTTTGTGTGGTAGTAACTCTAGTAGGGGTTCTAGGTGTAGCTTTCAAGGCAACGGATGATGGTACATAAGCAGTTGCTTTTACAGGAGAAGCTTTAGGCGTAGGATAGGTATTACTTTGAGCTTTTTGGTAATTAGAAGCCTGATAATTAATAGGGTTATAATTCTTAATATAAGGCTTTAAATCAACAGAAGTATTATCAAGCTCAGTTTCTAGAGTTCCTATGGGTTCCTGAGTAGAGTTAGGTTTGATATACTTATTAACATTAAGATATTTATTTGGAGCTGTACTTTTTTTATATTTATTAATAATATCATTAGCAGTTAGTGTTGGTATAGAACTTTCTTCTTCTTCTTTTAGTGCAGTAGTAGTGTTAACTTTAAGATACTTAGAAGCATCATATTTTTTTATAGAAGCCTCTGTAGTAGTAGCCGGAGTTTTCAGATATTTACTCATAATTCCTGTAAGACGATCTGTTTCTGTAATATTTTCTGTTGGGGTAGGGGCATTATCAGATTTGTTAATATATTTTAAATAACTCTTACTGGTATCGGTTTTGGGTATGTAAGTACTAGCTAGGGATGCCTCCGAAGGATTTTGTTTTTGTGGAAGATAAGTATAATCTTCTTCTATTTCATTTTCTTTAAATGATACTGTTTCTGGTGGAGTTTCTGGTGGATTACGTAATGAATAAGTTGCTTCTTCTAAAGCATGCATTTTATCACGTTCTTCATAGGCTTTAAGCTTTTTAGTTAGCTCTAGTACACGATTAGTTTCTGTTTCCAAACCTTGAGTTGCAGATTCTAATTTATGAGCTTCTTCTTCTAAATGCTGAGTTACTTTCTCTACCGCTAAGGCTTCTTCTTCTAATTTATTCAGCTCTGTTCGAATGTTATTAGTACTGTTTTCTAATTCTTCAGCTGAGGATTGTAAAGTTGTACTTTTATCAATAAATTTATCAGTAGACATAAGTTTCTCTGAGTTATTTTCTAAAGTAGTAGCTTCTTTTTCTAATTCTTGGATTTGATATTCTAAGAGCTTAACATCTTTTTCTAGTTTTAGAGCTTTATTTTCAACATTGTTTAGAAGAGTAAGAGGTTGGTTTTCTCCTGTGAAAAGAATTTTACCTTCTTCAATATTATTGTCTTTTGCGAGGTTTACCTCTACTATAGCATTACTTTTTGCAGGTGATATTTCTCTGGATTTAATCTCTTCTGAGTTATCCTCTACTTGTTTAAGATTTATTTTAATAACATCTTCTTGGTTAGTAATTTGTGGCGAAGATTCTTTATCATTAAAATTTGGTGCTAATATAATATTTTCCGGTGAAGATATATCTTTTTTGGTAGTTTCAGGAAGATGATT